>CAVAII010000166.1:0-9322 GCA_963588535.1 Erysipelotrichaceae bacterium
TCCTTTTCCTTTTTAGGCTTTAATTGTTGATATATTTGAAAAATATATAGTATCTTTGCAAAAATTTTTGAACAGAAAATGTTGGACTTTTTGAACTATAGATTGGATTTAATTGATCTTGTACTTTTGGTATGTGTGGGGGTTGTTTTTATTTATCAAATTGCCTATAACATAATATGTTTGTGCAATTTTAATAAGAAAAAACGCGATCCAAACACAAACAATAACAAGCAAGGGGTAAGTGTGATAATTGTTACGAATAATAGTGCAGATGCTTTAAAAACAGGGCTTTTGCAAATCTTAGAACAGGATTATCCTTTGTTTGAAGTGGTTGTCGTTAACGAAAATTCTACCGATGATACAGAGTTTGTCTTGTATGTTTTGAAGAAAAATTATTCTAATCTAACGGTTATCAATCTTGGTAAGAATGATAATAATTTCGAGAGTTATAAATTTTCGCTTTCTATCGGTATTCGTTCGGCTAGATATTCTTATTGTTTGTTGACTAACGTAAGTTGTACTCCTCAGGGGTATAATTGGTTAGACAAGATGATGGAACCCGTAAATAACAATAATCAATGCAAAATTGTTACTGGTATAGTTTCGAGGGAGAAGTCCAAATATGGTCTTTTGAACGCAATTGTTAGGTATGATGAGAGTTTAAGTTGCGTCAATTTAATAAGTTACACTAATCTTGGCAATGCTTACACTTCTTGTGGTATGAATATGATTTACGAAAAAGACTTTTTCATCTCACATGGTGGCTTTATAGCTCAATATACTAAGATGTGCAGTCAGGAAGATTACTTTGTACATAGATTTTCAACCAAAAAGAATACGGCAACTGTTGTAGATAACGAAGCAAGATTATTGTTACCGCCGATAAATTCGTTTGGGACGTTTTGTAGGACTAAGTTTGCTACCTCGTTATCGCATAAAGCCCTGAAAGGTAGTAGCAAAGTATTGTTGGCAACGCTACCTTTGTCGTCGTTTTTGTTCTATGTTTTGTTAGGATTACTATTCTTTTTTTCGTTTCCTTGGCAATATATTTTGATTTTTATCGTTGCTAAGTGGATAAGTCAGATAGTTTTCAGCACTAAACAAAGACGTAAAGTAAGTGCAAAGAAAATAGTTTGGGTAGCACCATTTATGGAGATATTTTTCTTTTTCTTCAATTTTATAATAAGAGTGCGTGTCTTATTTTATAGAAAAAAGGAAAAGAAAATAAGGTGGAAGAAATAATTTGGACTAAGAAATAAACAAATATCTATATAATGACTGATAAGGCACAAAGAGATTACGAGTTAGTTATGCTTGCCAGAGAGAAGGGCGACCAAAAGGCGTATGCTATCTTATTGGAGACATATAGAGAGCCTGTTTATTACATGCTTTTGAAGATGACTAAGAGTACTTTGGACGCTGACGACCTTACGATCGAAGCATTTTCTAAGGCGTTTAGGTCACTAAATGATTATTCACCAGAATATGCTTTTTCTACTTGGCTATTTCGTATTGCTACCAACAATTGTATAGATTTTATAAGGAGACAGAAGATGCAAACTATGTCTATGGACGATGATAGCGAGACTCATAGTGGTTATATAGCAAGCGAGGTTCGCAATATGGTGTCTTCTACTAATTCTCCTGAACAAGAAATGATTTCCGATCAGCAAAAAAAATATATTCGTTCGATTGTCTCCAAGTTAAAGCCTTCTTATCGTACTCTTGTGGAGATGAGATATTTTGAAGAGATGACTTACGATGAAATAGCACAGAGTTTGCGTATTCCATTAGGGTCAGTAAAAGCCAGATTGTTTAGAGCAAGAAATCTTTTGATGGAGATAGTCAAAAAGTATCCGCAAATATAATATTATGTCTGCCTTACAGATAATCAAAATAGATAAACAAAATAAGAATAATACAATTCTTAGTAACAAGACTACACAAACTTTTGAAGAGTTTGCAAAGCAGATATATACAGATTGTTTTCCAAAAGATGAGAGAAGAGTTTGGAAGGATTTTGTCTCTATTATGGAGAATGATAATAGGTTTTCTCTGTATATTATAAGGGATGAGGATAATTATTACGGCATTGTTACGGTTTGGAAGTTTGAAGAGTTTATTTATATCGAACATTTTGCCATTAAGACAGTGTTTAGAAACAAGAGTATCGGTTCTAAAGTCCTTGACCTATTAAAGCAAACGTATTCTATGCCAATTGTTTTGGAAATAGAGCCACCTACGGACGATATAACCACAAGACGAAAAAATTTCTACCAAAGAAATGGTTTTCTTTTGTTAGATAATCATTATATGCAACCTTCATATCATAAAGACTCCGCACAAGTTGAGATGAAAGTTATGACAACTAACAATGCTATCCCATTTGAGAAAATCAAACAGACACTATACAAATATGTTTACTTTCAATAAGTAACCTTTTTCAAAGTTATGTCTCCCATAGATTGAGCACCAGAATTTTTTATCTTAGCGTGGAATTTTATAGGGAAGTTTTTGAGTGTTTGTTGTGAGTGAGTGATTAAGAATTGTGAAGCATTAAGTTGTTTGATTGAGGAATTACGTTTCTTATTATTCAATTCGTAGTTCTTACCATACATTTCCAAACTAACATCTGTGAATTGCAATGCCGAGGATTTGTTTATAGCATAATCCATAGACAATTGATCAAAAGAAAGTATATATTCGCCTGTTTGATAAGCGTAAGGAGTTAGGT
Source organism: Erysipelotrichaceae bacterium (assembly GCA_963588535.1). Taxonomy (GTDB): domain Bacteria; phylum Bacteroidota; class Bacteroidia; order Bacteroidales; family P3; genus Scybalousia_A. The sequence goes on from CAVAII010000166.1 coordinate 2,735, forward strand.
CAATTTCGATTTTCTTATAAGTATTAGGCAGGAAAGAATTCTTATCCCAATAATCAACTCTTACAGGTGTGGATAGGGTAGAGTAAGAAGATAAATCGTCTAAACGAGTACTAACATTATAGATAGCAAATAACTTGATTTGAGGAGTATCTTTCGATGCCGTAACGTTAAGTTTAACAGCCTCAACTTCTACATCATCAAAGAAATCAATACGTTTGTTTCCGACCGAGGTACCTTTTGATAATGTTATCCATTTGCCATTACTTTTGCCGAGTATTTCATATTCTAAGATTCTTTGACCAAAGGTTACGTCCTCCTGAATAACAGCGTGATTGATCTTAGTTGGTTGTCTTAGTTGGAGATAAATAAAGTTTGCTTTGCCTTTTGTAAATTTTATAGGGAAAAGAAATCTTTTGTTAATTTCCTCACCAAAGGCTTTATATACTTTGCAATGTGATTCAGGGATTACGCCACTTGTGTCAGGGGTTGAATTTAATAACAAGGTGCTGCCTCTTCCTACCGAGTTATAATATAGATTCATCAACTGACTAACAGATAATAATAGACTATCTGACCCTTCTGACCAGAACCATTTGTGTCCTTTGTTTTTCAAAAGCGGAACATCTACCTCTATTGGTGCGTATGCGTTGCCGTTTACGTCAGAAGCCAAAGCCGTTGAGTTACCTAACAACAAGTCTTCCTTATTAAGAGTGTACCAATTAGGGTAAGGGGCTTTGCCATCTTCGTTACCGACCCATCTTAATGAAGCATCTTCTCCCTGAAATACAACAGCATCGGGAGCATACTTTTCTAAAATATCTGTTACTTTGATTTTGCAATTACCATCGAACCAAACTTCGCTTATTTGTCCGTAATTGCTTAATACTTCGGTTAATTGCTGACGAAAAACTTTGTTATAAGCCTCTTGTTTGGTGCTATCCTCGCAAATACCTCCCGAACCAATTCCAGCACCCCACTTATCATCGCCAGGATATATATAAACGCCTAATAATAAGCCGTATTTCTTGCAAGAAGCAGACAAATCTTTCATAATATCTGCCTTGCCGTCCTTCCATTTCAACTCTTTAACGCCATAATCGGTCGTATTAGTCTGCCACCAACAGAATCCGCCTGCATGTTTTGCAACAAAAATTATCATAGTTGCCCCCCAAGACCGTGCAACTTCGCACCATTGGTCAGTAGAATATTTAGACGGGTGGACATCATCGAGATTTGTCGAATGGTTATCATATTCTCTGTTCTGCCATGTTGCCATTCCCCAATGGACAAACATTATCCTTTCGCAATTGTGCCAAACTATTTGAGCATTAGAAGGTAATGGAATATCATTTTGAGCCTTTAGCCCACAATTGTATGTCAAAAACAAGACAAGACTATAAAAGATTAACTTTTTCATACTATAACTTATTTAATATTGCAAAGATATGATAATTTTTTTTGATAAATAGAAAATTTCGTCAAAAAAAGTAAAAGTAACATGAATATTTGATGAAAGAGTATATAGAAATATGATGATTTTCTTAGGTTTCGTTTCTATTAAAATAGTTGTTTTTTGCTCAAAACGTTATTCTATTTGACAAACAATTTGTAAATTTGCAAAATAAAATGACTTTTTTGATATGCGTTGGGCATTAATACTTCAATATAACGGAAAAAATTATCATGGTTGGCAAAGACAGATAAACAATACCTCAACAATACAAGGTATTCTGTGCAAATGTTTTTCCGATGTTTTACAAGAGGAAATTTTGGTGCTTGGTTGTGGGCGTACAGATACAGGTGTGCATGCTAAGAACTATGTTGCTTACTTTGATTCTAATAATCTTTCTGCCGATAAGATAGAATGGTTGCTGTGGAAAATGAATGCGTACCTTCCTTACGATATAAGGGTTAATCATATTCTAAGAGTGAAGGATGATTTTAACGCACGCTTTGACGCTTATAGCCGAACATATCGTTATTATGTAGCATTGGCTAAACAACCTTTTGCAACAGATTTCTCATGGTTCGTTCCGCAGAGACTAAACGTTGAGAAGATGAATACAGCAACGAGAATCCTTTATCAATATGATGATTTTACGTCTTTTAGCAAAGTTAATACGCAAACGCTTAATAATAATTGTAGAATAATGTATGCTCATTGGGAAAAGAAAGGTGAGATGTTGGTCTTTACTATACGTGCTAATCGATTCTTGCGTAATATGGTACGGGCAATTGTTGGTACTTTGGTTGACGTTGGTAAGGGCAATCTAAGCGTAGATGATTTTGCACAGATAATAGAACTAAGAGACAGGGGAGAAGCTAGTTCCTCCGCACCAGCACAAGGACTTTTTTTGGAGGAAATAGAATACGATACAAGTATTTTTCCAAAAAAACTATTCAATGCTTAATACAAAACAACGACTTATCAAACAAAATTAACCTTAATACCTAATAATCAACAATAAAGATATTATAGACGTCTAATAAATGTAGTCGCTATGGTATGGAGTGATTACATGAAGAAAAATGTTCTATTTTCCCTATTGATCCCTCATAGTAGGGATGAAATGAGTGATCTTAAAAAGCGGTTTTTAGTCTTTGTAACTACCTGATTAATAGTAGTGAAAATAAAGTGCCGTTTTATCAAAATAAAGTGGCACTTTATTCGGATAAAGTGGCACTTTGTCGGGATAATCTGCCAATTTATTTTGAGGAAATAAAACACCCTTAAAATTGTATCTTAAAAAGTGTTCTATTTTCCCTATAAGAAAATAGGCAAACTATGAAAAAGTCTGCCTATTTGAATATCTTAATTCCAAATCTACTAAACTTATAACTTTTAGAAGATTGTTTGATAATACTATATATGATTAGTGAGAAGCAATATATGATAAGATATTATCAACGCTTACTCTCTCTTGTTGCATAGTATCTCTTAGACGAATAGTTACGCTATTGTCCTTGATAGAGTCGTTATCCACTGTAATACAATAAGGTGTACCTATTGCATCTTGTCTTCTGTAACGTTTGCCAATAGTATCTTTCTCCTCGCAATGAACACGCATGGTATTTTTTAGGGTATCGTATATTGCGTGAGCCATTTCTGGTAAACCATCTTTATTAACTAACGGCAAGATACTTACTTTGTATGGAGCCAATTGCTTAGGCAAACTCAATACCGTACGAGTTGATCCGTCTTCTAACTGTTCTTCTTTGTATGCTTGCGAGAAAACAGCTAAGAAAGTACGATCCAAACCTATTGAAGTCTCAACACAATATGGTGTGTAACTTTCATTTATCTCTGAATCGAAATATTGAATCTTTTTGCCCGAAAATTCTTGATGACGTTTAAGGTCAAAGTCAGTCCTTGAGTGGATACCTTCCAATTCTTTGAAACCAAATGGAAATTCGAACTCAATATCTGTTGCTGCATTAGCATAATGAGCCAATTTCTCGTGATCATGAAAACGATATTTCTCCTTTGGAATACCCATTGATAGATGCCAATTCAAACGTTCTTGTTTCCAATAGTTGAACCACTCCATTTCTGTTCCTGGACGGCAGAAAAATTCCATTTCCATCTGTTCAAATTCTCTCATTCTAAAGATAAACTGACGAGCAACTATCTCATTACGAAACGCTTTTCCGATTTGAGCAATACCAAATGGGATTTTCATTCTACTAGTCTTTTGAACATTTAGGTAATTGACAAATATACCTTGAGCGGTTTCGGGTCTTAGGTAGATAGTGTCGCTTCCCTCGGCGGTAGAACCTACTTGTGTTGAGAACATTAGATTGAATTGACGGATATCTGTCCAATTGCGTGTGCCTGATATCGGACAAACTATTCCTAACTCCTCAATTAAGGCTTTTAAACCCTTTAGATCGTTGGCGTTCATCAGATCAGCAAACCTTTGATGAATATCTTCGATTTGTTGTTTGTAGCCTTGAACTCTTTCGCTTGTAGCCAAAAATTGTTCTTCGTTGAAGGCGTCTTTGAAACGTTTCTTTGCCTTTGCAACTTCTTTGTTAATTTTTTCTTCTATTTTGGCAATATGATCCTCGATTAACACATCGGCACGATAACGTTTCTTGCTATCCTTGTTATCTATCATAGGATCGTTGAAAGCATCCACATGGCCAGAGGCTTTCCATATCTTAGGGTGCATAAATATAGCACTATCTATTCCAACAATATTGTCGTGCAACTGAGTCATATATTTCCACCAATATTGTTTGATATTGTTTTTTAACTCTGTACCATTAGGACCGTAGTCATAGACAGCAGCCAAACCATCATACAATTCGCTCGAAGGGAATATAAATCCGTATTCTTTTGCGTGCGAAACTATCTTCTTAAATAACTCTTCACTATTCATTTGAAATAATTTTTTCTCTTTTTTGTTAATACTTAATTTATCAAATCTAAGTATTCGATAGATATCTTTATATCTTTATTCAAATATTTGTGTATTGATTGTTATTCTAACTATTTAGAATTTAACCATTCATATTCAACAAAAATTCTTCGTTGGAATGAGTGTTAGACATTCTATTCTTGATTAGATCCATTGCCTCGTTAGGATTCATATCTGCGATATAGTTACGCAAGATTAACATTCTATTCAAAATAGTCTCAGGAAGCAACAAATCATCTCTTCTGGTAGAAGAAGCAACTAAGTCAATAGCAGGGTAGATACGTTTGTTAGAAAGTTTTCTATCCAATTGCAACTCCATATTACCCGTACCCTTGAACTCTTCAAAGATAACCTCGTCCATTTTTGAGCCAGTCTCGATAAGAGCAGTAGCAATAATAGTTAGAGAACCGCCATTCTCTATATTTCTTGCGGCACCAAAGAAACGTTTTGGTTTTTGAAGAGCATTAGCCTCGACACCACCTGACAAAACCTTACCACTAGCAGGAGCAACAGTGTTATAGGCTCTTGCTAATCTTGTAATACTATCCAAAACTATAACAACATCGTGACCACATTCTACCATACGTTTGGCTTTTTCCAAAACAATGTTAGCAATCTTGACATGTCTTTCGGCAGGTTCGTCAAAGGTAGAAGCAATAACCTCTGCATTAACTGTACGTTGCATATCGGTTACCTCTTCTGGTCTTTCGTCTATTAGAAGTACGATAAGATAAACCTCAGGGTGATTAGCAGCAATAGCATTAGCGACATCTTTCAAAAGAGTAGTCTTTCCTGTCTTAGGAGGTGCAACAATCATAGCACGTTGTCCCTTACCTATAGGAGTAAATAAGTCAATAATCCTAGTAGATAGGTTTTGAGCAGAATGACCTGTAAGACGGAATTTTTCCTCAGGGAATAATGGTGTAAGATATTCAAAAGGTATTCTATCACGAATAGATTCTGGACGTCTGCCATTAATACTCATTACATTAACCATAGGAAAATATTTCTCACCTTCTTTTGGTGGACGAATCATACCATGAACTGTGTCTCCTGTCTTTAAGGCAAAGAACTTGGCTTGCGACATTGATATATAGATATCATCAGGAGAGTTTAGATAATTATAATCTGACGAACGTAAGAAACCATATCCGTCAGGCATTAGTTCTAATACGCCTTCGGCTTCTATCAATCCTTCAACATCTGATATTAATACTGGTTTAGGTTCTTCTTTTGGAATATTAGGTGTAGGAGTAGGAGTGGTAGTAGATGGAGTAGTAGGTTTTTGTTGAGCAATAGGAGGTCTCATCGTAGGAGATACTCTCTTTTCTACATTATTAATATTATTAGTAGGTGTCTCGGTTTTGGTGTCATTAGGTCTTGCAGTCGGCATTTGAGGTCTTGGAGTAGGCATTTGAGCATTGTTAGAAACAACGTTTTGAGTTGGACGTTTGAATTGAAAATCTGGTATATTCAAATCCTCAACTTTTGGTGTCTCAGGTAGTTTGGATATATTCAAATCTTTTACTATTTGCTTTTTTGCTTGAGATAGCGTCTCACTCATTGTACTTGGCGTAGCAGAAAGTGTATTTGTAGGATTAGAACCTGCAATTGGTTTTGGTTTGATGTGAGTTCGTGGACGCTTAGTTGGTTGTGGAGTTGCTGTTTGTTCTGCATTAGTTTTTTCTACTGGCTCTTGGTCTATAGTTTGGTCTTTTTTAGCAGGACGTCCTCGCTTTTTAGGAGCAGGAGTAGTAACTTCGCTATCTTTTGTTGGAGTTGGGTCTGGATGCTCTGCTTGAAAATCCAAAATTTTGTATATCAAATCTTGGGATTCTGTGATACGAGCAGTTTTAGGTATCTCCATTTGCTTTGCAATAGCCTTTAACTCGGGTAAAGAAAGCTGTTCTAATTGTGCTTTATTGTACATATTGAGTTACAATTATATTATATGTTTGTGTGATTATTATTTATTCTCTTAACATTGTTTTTCAGGAATTATTTTGCTATCAAAAAATGAATAAAACAAAATGTAGATGGAAAAACTTTTGGCAAAATTACAAATTAATTTTTAATTGAAATGTATTTTAGAGAAGAAAATTTGAGGGTAACGCTCTAAAAAAATCTAAACCCTACTAATAAACAAATAGTTAGAGAGTAGATAAAC
>CAVAII010000166.1:9332-11084 GCA_963588535.1 Erysipelotrichaceae bacterium
GGATTTTTGAGTTTTAGAAAATGGAATTTCTAAGGCAAAACATTTTTTCTTTTCTACTCAAAAAAGCAAAATCATAGATAAATTACCTAATTTATAATGTATTTATGAGAGAATATGGCTTTAAGAGAAAAAAATTGTTTAACTTTGCAACCAAATTAGTAGTATAAACAAACAAATTTGGTTAAGAATAATGAAAAGATATATTCAAATCCTAAGGATTTCTTGGACTTCTACCTTGGTTATGGCTGTCTTTGCCACGATTCTAACATTGCTTATCCCCTTAGTATTAAGTAATAAAGCAGCAGTAAATGAGAATCATTGGTATTGGACTAATGTTGGGGCAGTGTTATTAATTGCTTTCTTGGTAGTGTTTGCTAATAAGTACGAGAGAAAACAGATTAAGAACTTAAAAACAAAAGATTTGATAACAAAGATTACTAAATACAAATCAGTATATACTAAACAAATGCTGTGCTATGTACTTATTTGTATAGTGTGCTTTGTGGTGGTGATTTTAAGTAAGCAGACACTTGCTTTGGTATTTGATATTTTGTCTATATTACTAATTGTTACTCACAGACCTACGGATATCAAAGTAAAGTTTGATTTAAGCCTAACTAATGAGGAACTCTCTAAGTTCAATCACTTGAAATTTGGTAAAAATAATTAAAAAAATAAGATTTTTTAGTCATATAACGGAATTTATTCTTATATTTGCAAATCAATTTTGAGATATTATGAGATACAAGAGATATATAATTGCTTTATTGATCGTTTTCGTATGCGTAAGTAGTGCAAACGCTCAAAGATATTTGGATAACGCTATTCGTCGTCCTGATGATAATAGAAACAAGATACGTTTAGGTTTGCGTTTAGGTGCTAATATTAGCGACTTGACTAGTGCTAATGGCCTGGATATATGGAATGGCTTGATGTTCTTTGATATGAACGAAAAGTACATTGGTTTTACCGACACAAGAAGTAAATTTGGTTTCAACGCAGGTATTAGTGCTCAGTTGAAGTTATGGAATCGTTGGTACGTTCAGGCAGGTTTGATTTACACAACCAAAGGTTATAAGATTAATTCGCAAGAAGTTGATATCGATGTCAATGCTCACTATGTGCAGTTGCCTTTGGAGATGATTTATAAGTATCCTATCGGAAGTTTTGATTTATTAGTTTCTGGCGGATTGTTCTTAGGCGTTGGTGTTAACGGAATGTCGCATTTTTATGACCATTATGGCGAAGGTGCTGACCCAAGACAATTCCACGATGCTATAAAAAGACCTCATATTGACGAAGAAATGGGCGTCTATGACTTAATCGGTTGCGACCCTACGGTACATGGTGCTAATGTTTATTGGTCAGACGATGATGATACCTTCTTTTCTGATGGTACATATATGATAGATGGTGGTGTTCAGTTAGGTTTGGGATTTGAATACAAGAGTTTTCAATTTATGATCAACTATCAATTCTCGCTTACCTATTTATATGACTATAATTACGATTTTTCTTCTCGTTATATCACAAAGGCACAGAATGAGAATGTAGTTGATGCGTCCGATCCTGCTTATAGTCAATATTATAACACTAATGGAGAGTTTTATCACAATTCTTTTGAATATTTTTATCAAGATGTAATGACTTCTCCTCGTCATCACGCACTTACTTTTACAGTTACGTTTTTCTTTGATAAGTTTAAACATGGTTTGAAGTTATGATAAAGAAATTGATATCTATATTGATGGT
>CAVAII010000167.1:0-6647 GCA_963588535.1 Erysipelotrichaceae bacterium
GTAACACACAAATCCGTAGTTTGAGAGGTGTCTATAAGCATTTATTTTTTGATATATTCTTTCAAAAGTTTCTCAATATATTTGCCAATAACGTCAAACTCTATATTAACAACGCTACCAACCTTAAAACCATGGAAATTAGTATGTTCTTGTGTGTATGGAATGATAGAAACAGAGAAATCATTCTCGTTACTATCCACAACAGTCAAAGAAACTCCATTAACACATATACTTCCTTTCTCAACAGTAGAATGAATATGTTCTTTGTCGTTATAACTAAAATAATAACGCCAAGAACCTTTCTCATCTATTATTTTTGTGCAAGTAGCCGTGGCGTCAACATGTCCTTGTACGATATGGCCATCAAATCTGCCGTCCTGAGCCATACTTCTCTCCACATTAACCTCTGTACCTACTCGCCAGTAAGCAAGATTCGTTCTATCCATTGTCTCTTTCATGGCAGTAACAACGTATTGTTTGTTCTGCTTATCAAGTTTTACAACCGTTAAGCAACAACCGTCATGAGCAAAACTTTGATCTATGTGCAATTCTGGTGCAATCTCGCATTCCAAAGTAAAATGGAAATTAGTATTTTCTTGTTCTATCTTTACAACCTTTGCTGTTGTCTCTACTATTCCTGTAAACATCCTATTATATGAATATTAAGTTAGATTATCTTCTTATTTTCGTTTTGCAAAGATAATAATTTTTGTACTAAAATCAGCAAAAAAATAAAAAGATAGTCAAAACAAAGACAAAATAACAATTATTTCAGTCCTGAGAGACTATCTTTTCGGGAAGATTACTTAATGGCTATCGATACAAAAGCAACGAACCTTTCTGTTCTCTATATTTGCCATTAATATCTTCGTAACTAATAAAATAAACGTATGTTCCTTGGTCTGCCAAACGTCCCTTTATGGTACCATCCCAACCTAATGTTATATCCTTAGAAGAAAATACCTGCATACCATTACGAGAAAATATCTGTAGATGATAATTCCTTACTTCTTTGTAAGCAGGTTTGAAAACTTTTAGTCTATCTTCCGTACTATTAGGTTGAAATGCGTTAGGGACAAATAATTTCTCTTCTTCTTTTGTAGTCTCTATTTCACTACTTTTTGATGCCTTAGAATTTTCCTCACTCACCCTCTTAATATTATTAGAAGTCGTTGTACTCTTATTTGAGTTTATCAAAATATTATTTGATTTTATTTTACTCTTATCAGTACTTATTATATTGTTTTGAGTACTCGTTATATTATTAGTAGAAGGAGAGGAATTATTATTTGTTGTTTTCGAATCTTTATCTGTTTCTATATTCGTAATAGTGTTATTTGTCTGAGCAGAAGGTAATAAAGCGTTGTTTTCTTGTGTCTTATTTATATTAGACTGAGTAGAAGGAAGGGTAGAGGTAGTCTTTGTCTGCTTATCTACATAGTTTGTAGCAGAAGTATTAGATATAGAATTATACGTTTGCGACAATTCTTTCTTGTTTTGATTATTAGTGTTTTGAGGAGCAAACCATAGAGCCGCAATCACAGCAACCAAGACGACTATTCCACCTATTACTATCGTTTTGATAGCACTAAATCTCGCCTTATTAGTATGTTTTTCGATATTTTGCCACAATCTCTCATCGGGTTCTTCTTTGTAATCCTTTAATCTTGCACGCAAACTCTCAAAAACCTTATCTTCCTCTTTTATATTCTTATTTTCTGCGTTCATATCGTTATATTGTTTTTTATTTCTAAACATTTCTAAACATTTCTATTAATTTCTTTTTTGCACGTGAACACATCGACCTTACAGTTGGTATCTCTAACTCTATATTGTTGGATATTTCCTCCCAAGAGAGACCTTCTATTTCGCTCATTACAAATACTATTCTCTCTTTATCAGGTAAGCGTTCAAGACAATGCAAGAGTTCTTGATTAGTAAAAGTATCCAACGCCGTATTCTCTATTTTTGGAGTCGTATTTTCTTCTATGTCTACTTTGGAAACTTTGTTTTTTTGACCACGATAATAATTCCAAGCCTCACGCATAAAGAATTTTTTGAGCCAGCCTTCAAAACTTCCAAGAAAAGAATACTTCTCCAACGAACGATAAAGTTTTATGAACGCATCTTGAAATATATCTTCTGCGTCTTCCTTACTTTTTGCGTTCTTTCTGCATATACCAAACAGAATATCAGAGTATTTCTCATATAGCATACGTTGATATTTCGATTCTTTGCGAATACAACCCTCTATTATCTGTTTGTCGTCCACGTTCATTACAGCAAAAAGAGACAAATACTATATATTTTTTGCAAAAATCTTATAGAAAAGTCAAAATAACTAACAAAACACCACTTGTTTCTAAGAAGAAAAACGTGTTTGATTAGAATAAAAATTCCTTCTTTGGTATTATGATATTTTCGGGAATAAATCTTTTGACGTCCTTACCAAACAATATCATCTCTCTAACAAATGACGAAGAAATACTCGATTCTTGTTTGTCGGCAAGCAAGAACACCGTCTCAATACTATCATCTAACAGGGTATTAATATCAGATATATTTTTTTCGTATTGAAAATCTGTTGTATCTCTTAATCCTCTTAGGATAAACTTCGCATTTTTTTTCTTACAATAATCTGTTGTCAGGCAATTATAAGAATCGACCTCCACTTTATCGCAATCCCTAAAAGTTTCTTCTAACCATTTGATGCGTTGTTCAATAGAGAACATATTCTTTTTAGAAGTATTCTCACCTACGGCAACTATTATCTTGTCAAACATAGGTAATGCTTTTTTTACTATTGATTCGTGTCCTCTGGTTACAGGATCAAAAGAACCAGGAAATACTGCTATTGACATATTAGAACGCTCCTCTTCTTTTTGTTTTTGGTTTGTACTTATCATAATCCTCATTGAAGACATAGATTACTTTGAAGGAAATATAATGTGCCTTATAATCTCTTTTCCATGTGCGATAGAGGTCATCTCCTTCGTAATAAGAATTAAAGAACTCCACATCCTCCTTAATAGGTAACAAAGAATATTGCCATCTTACGTCTATTTTGAAATTTCTCCAAACATTAAACCTAAAATCTGCAACAAAACTCAAATCATTTCTATTAAAATTGTGATTTGTTATATCCACAGGACGATCCATTCCGTTAATCATAGTATCATATAAGGTCCATTTTTCCTTAGTTGAGATTAACCTTCCGTATTGTAAGCCCACACCAAACATAGCACCTGCTTTCTTGTCGGCATAATGTATCATAACGGGGATATCTATATAAGCTAGGTTACAATTATATTTGAATGGGTCCATAAGATACGAGTTCTTAGCACCTCTTTGGGTTAGTAATATCTCTGTTGATAGTTGAAATCCTTCGTCTGTCTTACCTGATACCAATGGCATCATTACTCCTGCTCCCAAAGTTACACCTACTTGCTTAAAACCATAGAGTTCGTCTCCGTCTATTTGAGAAATAGTAAAACCAGCACTTACATTAGCCTTAAACAGTTGTGCTTTAAGTGTATTAGGAATAATAAACACTATTACCAAACTAATAAATATGATTTGTTTTCTTAATTTTGACATACTGAAAAATACTTTTTTTGTGATAAAACGCAATCTTAGTAGATTTTATTTCATTTCTCTTACCCTCGATAATAATTCTTTTGCAATTTTATCCTTACTTGTTATACTCTGTAACGCCCAACCGATAAGGGTATCTAATTTTTCTTCCTCATTTAGTTGCCATGCAATATTAGAGTGTCTTAATTTGTCGGTTAGGTAATGAAAGACTATCGCAACAGATACAGAAATATTAAAACTTTCAGTAAATCCGTACATAGGTATTTTCATAAAACAATCAGCATTATCAATTGCACTCTTAGACACGCCATCTACTTCGCTACCAAATACTATTGCTGTCTTTTGATTAATATCTACCTCTTGCAGATTAATATCCCTATCGTGCGGCATAGTAACTACTACCTTATAACCTTCTTTCCTTAGATCCTCAAAACATTGTTTGGTATTATCTTCAAAAGAATTGTACTTATGAATATTCAACCATTTGTTAGCACCTAAAGAAATATCATCAGTTACAGAAAATTTGTTAGAATTCTCTACTATCCTTACATCTTGTACACCTAAGCAATCACAAGTACGAAGCACTGCCGAAGCATTTTGTGCTTTGTGAATATTCTCTATTACTGGTACAAAATACTTTGTTCTTTTCTCTACAATATTCTCTAACATCAATCTACGATTGTCTGTTATTATATCACAAAGAAGTGAATAATACTTCTTCTTGTTATCTAAATCCAAATCCTTATAAGTCATCTTAACTATTTATTAAGTTGCAAAATTACGAATATTTTTAGATTTCATAACAATGATTCTTATTTACTTTCTCCAAATACACCTTATTTTCTTCTTATCTGCAAAAAAGTAAGCAACATAAACAAAGGGCAAAATATACCCAAGTTTGATTATTTTCTATTGTCAGTTAATATTTTTTTTGTACCTTTGCAAAATAATAATACACAAAGTAATTGAGATGAAAAAAACAATAGTAATATTAGCACTTTTAGTTGGTAGCGCAACATTCGGTTTTGCTCAAAACAACAAAGATAACAAAGACACATTAGATATAGAGCATTTAATGGATGGTACATATCGTTTGAGCGTTAATGTATTCCAACCAAAATTTGAAGATAACGATTCGTATTCTTATTACGATAGCAAATGGCAAAGACACCTTGTCGACAAAAAAGGTAAAGACAAAATTATAGACTATCAAGAAAAACCAACAAGACAAGATGTTCAAGCAATAGAAACATTCGAAAACAGAGAAGCATTCGTAAAAAATAACAACTTATTTGTTTCTGATAACGGCATAGAAAGCCAAATAACCACAGATGGAGATAGCCTTAATATAATAATAGGACAGAGCGTTCATAGAAATGAATTTGGTATTAAGGGTGGTATTTTCTTCTCTCCAAAAGGTAGATATGTTGCTTTTTATCGTATGGATCAGTCCATGGTTAAAGATTATCCTTTGGTAAATACTATGGAAAGAGAAGCCGTATGTACTCCTATCAAATACCCTATGGCAGGTATGAAATCACATGAAGTAGAAGTCTGGGTATATGATTTTGAGACCAAAACAAAAGTTTGTCTACAAACAAGAAAAGATAATAGTGTAGAGGAGAGAGAAAATTATCTTACCAACATTAGTTTTTCCCCTAACGAGAAAGTTGTTTATATCCAAAAATTGAATAGAAAGCAGAACCACTTATGGTTAGAGGCTTATTGTGCTGCAAGTGGCAAGAAGATAAGAACATTATTCGAGGAAGTAAGTGATAAATATGTAGAACCAGAACAACCTATTTGTTTCTTACCAAAAGATGAAGGCAAATTTTTGTTCTTTTCCGAGAAAGACGGTTGGCAACATCTTTACATTTATGATACTTTGGGCAAAGAGATCAAACAACTTACCAAAGGCAATTGGATAGTTACCGAGATAGCAGGTTTTAATGAGAAAGGTACTATTTGTTATGTCTATGCAACCAAAGATTCTCCTTTGGAGAGAAACCTTTACGCTGTAAATCTTAATGATGGCAAGATAAAGAGAATAACTTTGGATCACGGCACACACTATGTTGTCTTCAACAAGAAAGGAACTCGTTTCATAGATACTTATTCTTCTACCGAAGTTGCTTACCGCACCGTACTAAGAGATGAAAACGGCAAGATACTTAAAGAGTTAGACTTGGTACAAGACCCATTGGATAAAGTTTCTAACAAACCTACTATAACTATTGATAGTCTAAAAGCCAACGATGGTACTATTCTTTACACAAGAATGATGAAACCTAAGGATTTTGACCCTAACAAAAAATACCCTGTTATTGTTTATGTCTATGGAGGCCCTCATGCACAGTTGATTACCGATTATTGGACTGCTGGTGCTGGTACTTTCTTACCTTTCTTAGCAACTCAGGGATATATAATTTGGACTATGGATTCCAGAGGTTCAGAAAACAGAGGTTATGAGTTTGAAAGTGCTATTTGGCACAATTGCGGTACAAAGGAAATAGAGGATCAAATGTTCGGTATCAATTATTTGAAGTCTTTGCCATACGTTGATACTAATAGAATCGGAGTTGACGGTTGGTCTTACGGAGGTTTTATGACTTTGGGCTTAACTCTTAGAAATCCAGGCACATTCAAAGTTGCTACTGCTGGTGGTCCTGTTATTGATTGGAAATGGTACGAGATTATGTACGGCGAAAGATATATGGGAACCCCACAAGATAACCCTGAGGGCTATGAAAAAGCCTCTCTTCTTTCCTATATAGATCAAATACAAGACAATACAAGAATCCTTATTATGCAAGGATATCAAGATAATACGGTTGTACCACAACATTGTTTGGAGTTCTTACGTCTTTGTGTAGAGAAAAAGAAAAATGTAGATTTCTTTATGTACACAAATCACGAACACAATGTAAGAGGTAAGGATAGGGTAGAACTTTATAAGAAAATCTTCCGTTATTACGAAGACTTCCTAAAACGATAACAGAAAAGAAAAAATTAGTATCACTAACTATTAAAATAAATACAGTAAACAGCAAAAT
>CAVAII010000168.1:0-5038 GCA_963588535.1 Erysipelotrichaceae bacterium
GTTAAAGAAAAGGTAGTATTTTTGCAAACGCAATTCGGATAGAGATTGTGAGAGTTATTAAATATAGATTTTCGGGAGTATAGCTCAGTTGGTTTAGAGCATCTGCCTTACAAGCAGAGGGTCATAGGTTCGACTCCTATTACTCCCACACTTTTAGAAATCTTGTAAGCACATACTTACAAGATTTTTTGTTTTATATATATTTCATTCTTTTGAGAAGCAACCACACCATTCCTCTTGCCCTTGTTTCTATGGTTCCGTTCTAATGTCGCTCTACTGACAGAGTCTTACTTGTTTTCTGTGGTTCTTTCTTTTTCTTCTAAGTAAATAAGAAAAAGAGATGGATACTTAGACCCATCTCTTCAAAATAGAACATGAAAAAAATAATTAAAAATCTTTTCGCTCTTATTCTTAGCGATTATTTTTCTGTAGAACAAACCTTAGCACAAATAAACTCTCTGTTCAAACGTGCTATATTAGAACGTTTCAATTGTTTTGGACATTCTGCCTCGCAAGCAAACGTATTAGTACAAGAACCGAATCCTAATTCGTCCATCTTCTTTATCATACGTTTTACTCTTATTGCAGCCTCTGGCTTACCTTGTGGTAACAATGCCAATTGTGAAACCTTACCTGATACAAACAACATAGCAGACGCATTCTTACAAGCTGCTACGCAAGCACCGCAACCTATACAAGAAGCAGAATCCATAGCAGTGTCTGCTTTATGTTTAGAGATAGGGATAGCGTTAGCATCTGGTACGCCACCTGTGGTAGCAGAAGTATAACCGCCTTCTTGTATTATCTTATCGAATGCACTACGATCTACTACTAAATCCTTGATAATAGGGAAAGGTCTTGCTCTCCAAGGCTCAATAACAATAGTATCTCCATCGTGGAAACGTCTCATGTGCAATTGACAAGTAGTTACGCCTTCGTCAGGACCATGAGGACGACCATTGATATACAAACCGCACATTCCGCAAATACCCTCTCTACAATCGTTATCAAAACAAACTGGATGTGCGATATTATCATTTATAAGCTTTTCGTTTAGAATGTCTAACATTTCCAAGAAAGAACACTCTGGAGAAATATCCTCTAAATGATAGGTCTCAAAATGACCTTTTGCTTTGGCATTCTCTTGACGCCATATTTTTAATGTGAGATTCATAGCCTTCTATTTATAATTTCTTGTTTGTACCTTAATAAACTCGTAATTCAAATCTTCTTTATGCATAACTGGTTCGCCTTCTGGTTTGTATTCCCAAGCACCAACAAACATAAAGTTTTCATCATCTCTTTTGGCTTCGCCTTCTGGAGTTTGATGCTCTTCTCTAAAATGTCCACCGCAACTTTCTTCTCTTTGCAAAGCGTCCATTGCAATTAATGTAGCCAACTCTAAGTGATCTGCCAAACGAAGTGCTTTCTCTAACTCTGGATTGAAACAATCGTTAGTCTCATCTACACGAACATCGCTCCAAAATCTCTTCTTAACCTCTGCTATTAGTGGAAGTGCTGCTTGCAAACCTTCTTTGGTTCTGCCCATTCCAACGTGTTCCCACATAATATGTCCAAGTTCTTTCTGCAAAGTATCAACGGTTGTCTTACCTTTGATAGAAAGTATCTTATTAATTCTCTCTTTTACTTCGTTTTCTGCATCTTCGAAAGCCTTATCAGTAGTTGGTATAGGCTTGTTGTAAATCTCAGCAGACAAATAGTTTTGTACTGTGTAAGGTAGAACGAAATAACCGTCAGCCAAACCTTGCATCAAAGCAGAAGCACCCAAACGGTTAGCACCGTGATCAGAGAAATTGCACTCACCTGCTGCGAACAAACCAGGTATAGTAGTCTGCAATTCGTAATCGACCCATAGACCGCCCATTGTATAGTGTACGGCAGGATAAATCTTCATTGGTGTCTCGTAAGGATTTTCGTCCTCTATCTTTTGATACATTTGGAATAGGTTACCATAACGTTCTTCTACTTTCTCTCTACCTAGTCTCTCTATTGCAGAGGAGAAATCCAAAAAGACTGCTTTACCTGTAGAACCTACGCCATAACCTGCATCGCAACGCTCTTTGGCTGCACGAGAGGCTATATCTCTTGGTACTAAGTTACCAAAAGCAGGATAACGTCTCTCCAAATAGTAGTCTCTGTCTTGCTCAGGGATATCATTAGCCGTCTTTCTTCCCTCACGTATTGCAACAGAGTCTTCTATATTCTTTGGTACCCAAATTCTTCCGTCATTACGCAAAGACTCACTCATCAAAGTCAATTTACTTTGATAGTCTCCGTGTACAGGAATACAAGTAGGGTGAATTTGTACATAACAAGGATTAGCGAAAAAGGCACCTTTCTTATAACATTGTATAGCAGCAGAACCATTAGAGTTCATAGCGTTAGTTGATAAATAATAAACATTACCATAACCACCTGTTGCCAAAACAACGCAATGACCGAACCAACGCTCAATCTCGCCGTTTATTAGATTTCTTGTGATTATTCCTCTTGCTTTGCCGTCAATTACTACAAGATTTTCCATTTCTCTTCTTGTATATAATTTAACTGTACCTTCTTTGATTTGTTTTGACAAAGCTGAGTAAGCACCTAATAACAATTGTTGTCCTGTTTGACCTTTAGCATAGAAAGTACGAGATACCTGAGCACCACCGAAACTTCTGTTTGCTAAATAACCGCTGTAATCTCTTGCAAAAGGAACGCCCTGAGCAACACATTGGTCTATAATATTATTAGATACTTCTGCCAAACGATATACATTAGCTTCTCTTGCTCTATAATCGCCTCCCTTGATAGTATCATAAAATAATCTACCAATAGAGTCGCCATCGTTTTGATAATTTTTTGCTGCGTTGATACCTCCTTGTGCAGCAATAGAGTGTGCTCTACGAGGAGAATCTTGTATACAAAATACTTTAACATTAAATCCTAATGCACCCAATGAAGCAGCAGCGGATGCACCAGCCAAACCTGTACCTACAACAATTATATCCAATTTACGTTTGTTAGCAGGGTTTACAAGTTTTTGACTTGCCTTATATGTCGTCCATTTCTCTGACAAAGGCCCTTGTGGAATTTTGGAATCTAAAATTGCCATATCCATTATTATTTTATTGTTGTTTACTACTTAATTAATTTAGCCGAGTATGAATACATGCAAAGGAACCAAAGCAAATCCTAATGGTATAACTATCGCATATATTACTGCTAACCAATGAACAAATTCGCCATCTTTCTCTGTTAGCAAGCCATACGTTTGAAATACTGATGTAACGCCGTGGTACAAGTGTATAGCCAACACTACAAATACCAAAATGTATATCAATACATACATTGGGCTGTGGAATTTGTCTATTGCCATGTGATAGAAGTCTGGCTCATAGTCCTTGAAATCTGCTCCGCAATAAGTTTCTAAATCTGCTTTGTTTAGATTAACAAAATATTTAAGATTAGAACTACGCTTTTCTAGTGGTATACTTTGAATAGCAATGTATTGCTTTTGTAGATTTTGAATATCTGCCTCGTTAAGTTTACCTTGTTGCAAAGCCTCTGCCTTCTTTTGGAATGCCTTTTCTACTTTCTCTACTTTGACAACATATTTGCCTTCAACCCAACCAGTCTTAGCAAAATAGAAATCCACAAAGTGTAAGATAAGGAACAAAAGAATGATTACACCTGTGTAAATCATCCACTTGCTACCAGTGTGTGTTTTGGATCTTTGGCTAACTGCATAACGAACAGGACGAGCTGCTCTATTCTCAATAGCCAATACAATTGTTAGTACAATATGGCATACGACACATAGTAATAAAATGACTTCAAACACTTTAACTATGTAATTGGTACCCATAAAATGACAAACATTTCTGTACCATTCTCCGCCATCGTCTCTTAGGATACATAAATTCATCCCCATGTGAAACGGTAGAAATATTAGCAAAAATGCTGCTAAAGCACCTACTGCTAATTTCTTGGTAATTGACGCTAATTTAATTAGTTTCATCGCTTTATCTACTTTTAATAATTCGTATATAATTGATTAAGAAGTTGCAAAGTTACAACTTATTTTCTTTATTACAGAATTTTTGCACAAGTTTTTCTCTTTTCCTTACTTTATTTTATTGTATATCTTTGTTTTAATTAGAATACACAAAACTATCTATTTTCTTTATAAAAGCTTTTCATAATCATAAATAATTAATACTACTTCGCCTTCTACCACCCCTCAATTCTATGTTTTCAGCCAAAAAAGAAAATTATTCTTAATCATTATGCACCAATTTTTCTTAACTTTGCAACCTAAAATTTTGACCTTTACGATGGAAAACTTACAAAAAGAAGAGATTGTTTTGGGCATTGACCCAGGTACTAATGTGATGGGATACTCTATTGTTAGCAAGATAGGACAAAAGATAGAAGTTTTGGAGATGGATGTACTGAAATTGAATACCAAAATAGAGATGTCAACAAGAATGAAGCAAATATTTGACTTCATAATAGGTAAGATAAACACCTATAAACCAGATATTCTCGCCTTAGAGTCGCCTTTCTTTGGTAAGAACGTACAAAGTATGCTCAAATTGGGTAGAGTGCAGGGAATATGTATTGCTGCTGGTTTGTCGCAAAGTATTCCTTTTGTGGAGTTTCCGCCAAAAAAAGTTAAACAATCCATAACCGGCAACGGCAACGCCTCCAAAGAGCAAGTAGAGAGAATGCTTCAAAGTATGAAACTAATAGATCAAGCCCCCAAATACTTAGATGCTTCTGACGCCTTAGCGGTTGCTGTCTGCTATTGCTCTTTGTCGCAGAAATTAGATACAGGTGTTAATGCTCAGGTAGTTAATAAGAAACCTAAGACTAAGACCTTGTCATGGGCTGCCTTTGTTAATGAGCATAAAAACAGATTAATCGATAGATAAACGTAGTCTAACGTAAGTTAAAGTAAAAAATAAAAAAAGCGATAGGGAAAATAGAACATTTTTCAAATGTTAAAAAATTGAGTTAATTAGTATTAAAC
>CAVAII010000169.1:0-5169 GCA_963588535.1 Erysipelotrichaceae bacterium
ACCTCAACCTTGGCAAGGTTGCGCTCTACCAACTGAGCTATTCCCGCATAATTTTCGTTTGCAAAAGTACAACGTTTTTTGATACTGACAAAATAAAATTGAAAAAAAATAACAAAAAAAATACAATTAAAATAATACTAATTTGATTTATAGGTATTTAATAATTTAGAAAAAATCTACTATTATTACGTAAAAAACCGATTTTTGCTATCATTTTTCTGCCATTTTGATGAAATATTCGGGTATTTCGTTCAAAAATGAATGCATTTTGAGTGTTATTTGCGGTGGTTAGTGTATCTGAGAAAATAGTTAGTGTATCTGTGAAATTCTTTAGTGTATTCCGTAAAACGATTAGTGTATCTATGAAATTCTTTAGTGTAACTATTCTAGGAAGGAGTGATAGTGTTATATTTGGGTTACTACTAGGATTTAGTAACCCATAATATAGACTGTTTGTTTATAGTATCGTTAGGGTATTAGGTAATTATTGTTGGTGTTGGTCATTAACTGTCTGTTCAAAATATTGCCATAAAGGATCTTTTGGACAAGGGGCGATAATACAAAGTGGTAGTTTGCTAACAGGGTGAATAAATTCTATCTTACGAGCGTGCAATGATATACTTGATACTTTGTTACTGCGACCATAACCATATTTCAAATCGCCCTTAATAGGACAACCGATATGGGCTAATTGCACCCTGATTTGATGATGACGACCTGTTTTTAGATTTACTTCTAATAGGTTATAATAATCACTTTGTGCTATAAGAGTGTATGTTAACTCGGCATAGAGACCATTATTTACGTCCTTAGTTATATAAGATTTATTGTTTTTCTCATTTCTTAGGATATAGTCTTTTAGAGTGTCTTTATCCTTTGCAGGACGATTGCGAGTAATTGCCCAATATGTTTTCTTGACTTTACGCTCTTTTATCATCTCGTTTAGACGTGTAAGGGCTTTACTAGTCTTTGCGAATATAACCGCACCAGATACTGGCCTATCCAAACGATGACAAACACCTATGAAAGCATCTCCAGGTTTGTTGTACTTGATTTTTAGGTATGTCTTAAGTTGTTCTTCCAAACTTTCGTCTTGTGTCTTATCCGAATGGACAATTTGTGAGGGTTGTTTGTTGATTATAATTATATGATTGTCCTCATAGAGAACTTGACTTTGTATTTGCTGAAACGTATCGTTGTCTTGTTTAGAAAAAGTTGCCATCTTATTTGTCTATCGTTACTTGTCTATTTAATGAAAACTCAAATCTTGTTTTCTTTCTGTTATCTAATTGCAAACCATTGCTTTTGTTACCAAAACCAATTGCCCCAAAATAGAATAATCTGCCTTTATGTTCGCTTTTTTTGGTTGTATTCTCGTAGAAGAACCACCATTTGCCGTCCTTATCTATATACCAACGGAGCCACATACCGAGTTTGGTGTCGCTTGTGCCGTAGTTATGCGTTAGGACGTCCTGTCTATTATCATAAATGGTCTTAACGGCAATAATATCGGAGGAATAATTGTTGATATATGTAGCATTCCAACGAGGATTTCTTACTCCCGAGTAGAGCCATCGACGAACAAACATCGGAAGATTAGGTTTGTAGTCATTAGGTACTCCCCCATCGGTTATAGGTGAAGAGGTGTCGCCATAAAGCCATAGATTGTAATAGAATAAACCTAAATAATTCTTTAACTCTTGTTTATCTATTTTGCCGTTAATAATATCTTGGCCAACGTCCTCTATATTGGTTAGGCTGTGTTGTTGATAAAATTTTTCTAATCTCTTGGTTATCGGCTTACGAAAAGCATAATATAGGGGATAACCAAAAGGTGCTGAGACTTGAGAATATATTGTTTGGAGGAATAGTTTAGAATAGCGAGTATAACAATCTATCTTTTGTTTTTGGTGCGAAGGGTCGCTTTTGAAATCTTGCCATAATACCTTAAACATAGATACATTTTGAGTATTATAAGAGGTATCTGTGAGTACTTCTTGCGAGGATACGGCGTAACAACTAACCGATAGCAGTATTATAGCAAATATTTTTTTCATCTAAGCAAATGTATTTTTATGATTGGCAAAATTACAAAAATTTTCTTTTATTAGTGTGTAAAATAGTTTCATTTGAAAAAATATTTGTAACTTTGCCGTTCGTTAAAGATAATAAAACATTAGAATATAAAATGAAAAGAATAATTTGCTTATTGCTATCGCTGTTTCCAGTGATGATTTTGGCTCAAAATATTAATGCCGTGTATTCATTACGCACTTATCACGCTTCGGAAATGAATTACGCCGAAATTAATACTACTATTGACGCCTCTACCCTAAAGACTACGCTTAATAGTTCTAATAAGTACGTCAAACAAGCAGAACTTACTACCTACATAAGTAGCATACACAGGACAGATTCTGCTATCTATGTGGACAAACGAATAATTGCTACGCCACAAGTTAAAGACTCTAACGAATTGACTAATATCTCTATAATGGATATGCAAAGAGTCAAACTATCGTTGGATACTTTCTTGGTTATATTTGAACTTAAAGACGCCTCTACTAATAACCAACCTATTAGTTATAATGATATTTTGATTATGTCTTATTCGGACAGCGAGGTTAGTTTGTCTGATATAATGATAGTTGATAAATACAATAAGACTCAAAAACAAAACATATACTCTAAAGGAGGCTATGATTTGTATCCTTATATGTTTGATGCAATATCTAAGGATAAGAACCTAATCAACTATTATGTAGAGATATATAACGCAGACAAAGTCTTTGGTAAAGGTAATCCTTACATAATCTCAACTATTGTAGAGAATACCTCAACATCTACCAAAGTAGATAATGTACAGACTATCAAAAGACAATTAGCCGAGAGTACTACTTCTGTTTTTGGTGCAATAGATATATCTTCGCTTTTGGAAGGTTCTTATTATCTGACCGTTGAGGTTAGAGACAAAGACAATATGTTACACGCTTACAAACGTTATCCATTCTTTAAGCAAAGCGATAAAAAAGTAGAGATTTCTAATGCAGAATTGCCACAGAATGCTTTTGTTAATAATATCCCAGATAGTTCGTTAAAAGAGACAATACTATCTTTGCGTCCTATCGCTTCTACTTCTCAAATAGACTATATACAAAAGAATTTGAAGACCTCTACTAAGGAGCAAGACAGATATTTTATCTATCAATTCTTCTCTGATATCAATAGTTTGGACCCACAGAAAGCATGGGAGGATTATAGCAAGAGCGTTACGTTTGTGAATAATAAGTACTCCACCCCTATCAAAAAAGGTTACACAACAGATATGGGTAGAGTATATTTGGTATATGGAGCACCAGATGAGGTAATAGATGAGAAATTTGCTTCTTCTATGGGTATAAACAATGTGGATAAATTCGAGCAGAGAATGAATCCTGACCTTTCTACCGATGATACTAAGGGAGTTACTTATTATCCTTATCAGATTTGGATATACAACCAAACTCCTTTCGGCGAAAGCAACCGCAAGTTTATCTTCTATGCTAAGCAAGACAACTTAGCCGAATACTTCTTATTACATTCCAACGCTGCTGGCGAAAAACAAGAATTGTATTGGGAGAATACTCTTTCTCATGGCTCACTTGATTATGGTGTAAGAGGCAAAGCAGGCAAACAATTTGAAACAGGACACAAGTAAAAAGATGAGTGTTGCGATTGTAATATTAAATTGGAACGGTAAGAGTTTGTTAGAGAAATATCTTCCCTCGGTAATAAAATATTCTTGTGGTTATGATGTATATGTTGCCGACAATGGTTCTACGGACGACTCTATAGAGTTGCTTAATAGGGAGTTTCCATCGGTCAAAATCATTACTTTGGACAAGAATTACGGATTTACTGGTGGCTATAATAGGGCTTTAAAACAGATAGAGGCAGATTATTATGTCCTTTTGAACGATGATGTAGAGGTAACTCACAACTGGATACAGCCTATTGTTGATCTAATGAAAGAGAATCCAAAAATAGCCGTATGTCAACCGAAGATATTATCATACGTTAACAAACAAAAGTTTGAATATGCAGGAGCAGCAGGTGGTTATATAGATTACTTGGGTTATCCTTTCTGTGCAGGCAGAGTATTTGAGCATTTGGAGGAAGATCATGGGCAATATAATGAGGAGCGAGAGATATTCTGGGCAACAGGTGCGGCAATGTTTGTTAGAAGTAAGGTATTTAGAGACTTAGGTGGTTTGGACGAGGACTTTTTTGCTCACATGGAGGAGATAGACTTTTGTTGGAGAGCAAAGAATATGGGCTATAAGGTTATGTATTGTCCTAAGAGTGTAGTATATCATTATGGCGGAGGTACATTAACTAAGGTCTCGCCGTACAAGACATTTCTTAATTTTCGTAATAATCTATTGCTTTTGTATAAGAATCTACCTAAGAAAGAATTAAGGAAAGTTATGCGAAAAAGAAAATATTTGGATCTCTTGGCTGCAATAGTTTTCCGTATAACTTCGAGTAAATCAGAGTATCAAGCAGTGATTAACGCAAGAAAAGAATTTAAGAAAATAAAAGATAATTTTACCAAAAAACGTAACGAACAAGTTATCTCTTATCCGACTGAAGTCTATAGAAAAAGTTTAGTCTTGTCCTCGAAGGTTTGGCACAAGAATTTGTTCGGACAATTAGTTAAGAATATAAAATAAGTAATCGCTAAAATAAAATCAGTAAAGAATAAAATAAAATCAGTAATCGCTAAAATAAAATCAGTAAAGAATAAAATAAAATCAGATATTATTTCGATAAAATTAGATATTATTAGAATAAAATCAAATATTATTTCGACAGATACAATAGAAACTATAATAGGGAGAGAATAGAGATAAATGCAAGAAGATAACAACATAGATCAAACTAACAAGGGTAGGCAGACTATTTCAATAAGGGGCATGTATCAAGACTGGTTCTTGGACTATGCTTCATACGTTATTTTGGAAAGAGCGATCCCTCACATAGATGATGGATTAAAGCCTGTACAGAGACGTATCCTACACTCAATGCACGAATTAGATGACGGAAGATATACTAAGGTGGCTAACATAGTTGGTAACACTATGAAATATCACCCACATGGCGATGCTTCTATTGGAGATGCCATTACGG
>CAVAII010000170.1:0-3658 GCA_963588535.1 Erysipelotrichaceae bacterium
TAGAAGTAAGTCCTACATATAGCGATAGTATAGAGTTAGCAATCTGTGAGGGAGATACTTTCGTGTTTGGCACGCAATCTTTGACAAAAGTTGGTACATATACAGAAACCTTCAAAACCATAACTGGCTGTGATAGCATAGTAACTTTGAAACTAAACATTAATCCAACCTATAAGATAGACACAACGATAACAATCTGCGAAGGTACAACATATATGTTTGGAGATACAATACTAAAAACTTCGGGAATATATACAAAGACCTTCCAAACAATAGATGGGTGTGATAGTGTAAGAGTATTGGAACTAATCGTTAATCCTATCTATAAGGATACTATTGTAGAAACAATCTGCGAAGGAGAAGCGTATATTTTCGGAACACAGGCACTGACAACAAAAGGCGCGTATACAACAACATTCCAAACGACAGAAGGCTGTGATAGTGTGGTAACACTTGTGCTAAGCGTAAATCCAACATACACAAAGACTGATACAATAGTAATCTGTGAAGGTGAGACATATACCTTCGGCACGCAGACAATAACAAAAGCAGCAGAATACAAAGAAACATTCAAAACAGAGAATAATTGCGATAGTCTCGTGATGCTAACTCTGATAGTAAATCCAAAATTAGATACTTCTATTACAAAAGTTATCTGCGAGGGAGAAACATATATATTCGGTACACAAGCCCTAACAACTGCAGGCATATATACCAAGACTTTCCAATCTAAAGTTACTGGTTGTGATAGTACAGTAACGCTTAATCTAATAGTAAATCCGAAGTTGGACACCTCTATTACGGCATCTATCTGTAAAGGCGAAACCTATATATTCGGTGCACAAACCTTAAAGACTACTGGCATCTATACCGAAACATTCCAATCCAAGATAACGGGTTGCGATAGCATAGTAACACTTGCCTTAACAGTAAATCCAGAAGTAAGCACTTCGATAGAGAAAACAATCTGCGAAGGCGAAATCTATGCATTCGGTACGCAAGAATTAAAAACTACTGGCACATATACCGAAGTATTCCAATCCGAAATAACTGGCTGCGATAGTATAGTAACACTTACATTAAATGTTAATCGGGTAATAGACACAACGATATATTTAAGATATTGTAGAGTAGAGAATAATATTTATTCGTATGAATATACCGACCAATTAGGTGATATCCACACCGAGAATTTTGTTATCTATAACGCAGACACAACAATAGATAAAGAATATAAGTCGTCTAATGAATTAGCATGCAAAGAATATGTAACCTACAATATAACTATAATAGAGGATAGAGCAGATACCATAGAGGCTATTATATGCAAAGGAGACAGATATCAAGAAAATGGTTTTGATATATCCACTGCAGGCTATTATACTCATTATGGTAAAACAGTTGATGGCTGTGATAGTCTATTGACTATTCATCTAATTGTAGAAGAAAACTACGATACAACTATCTATGCAGAGATCTGTGAGGGTGAAGTATATGAATTTATCGACAGTGAGTACGACAGAACAGGTCGATACACCAAGATACTAAGGTCAGAGAATGGTTGCGATAGTGTGGTAACGCTGTTATTGACAGTGTATCCTTCTTATTATGATACCATATATGAAACTCTACAAACTAACGAAGTTTATAACAAGGACGGAATATATGCTTTTGAGAGTGGAAAATACACAAAACGTATGACAACCGAGAAGGGTTGTGATAGTATCCTTATCCTCGACCTAACCATAGAATCGCCAATAGTGGTATATGTTCCAAATGTTATACAAGTAGGTCAAGGCGGTATATCGTCAGGACCAACGGGTGATGGGGATAATAGTAAACTTAGGTATTTTGTGGAAGACGATAGGTTTGAGTTTGTAGATTTTAGAGTTTATAATCGAGACGGCATAGTAGTTTGGCAAGCAAGAGACTCTCAGGACTATTGGGACGGCAAATTCAAAGGAGATTACTGCCCACAAGGCGTCTATGTATATGTACTAAGATACCTTAACAAGAGCAATAATCAACCAAAATACACACAAGGCACGCTGATGCTTTATAGATAAATCTTACTTCCTTAATATCAAACGAATAATTTGCCTAAAATTACTTATAGGATTAACTAATAGATGGAAGATTCTAAATCTATCCATAACTAATAGGATTACCATGATTAGAGTGAAGGTGATTAAATGATTGAGGTAACAATTCATATCTTTTAATCCTAATCGGTTGAATAGTGCACCAAAGCAAATGATAAATATACAATGATAGACATAAAACATCATAGTGTTTTGTCCCAAGTTGTTTAATCGTTTAGGAGCGAAATTACATAAATTGATCACACATATAGAGATAATACTAACCACTATTAAGTCTATTATTCTGCAAGTCAATCTTAGACCAACAGTATTTACGGAATTTGGAATATCCATATCTCTAAAAAATAAAGACTGTTGAAAAATTTTTAACGTATCACTATTCAAACAATACACACTAATCACAAAAATAATTAATAAAGCAATAGAATAGAAGGGTTTAATGTTTCTTATTCTTTCCATAATATTAGTTTGTTGAGCATAGTAACCTAATACAAAGAATGGTAGAAATCCTAATGTACGTTGCCAAGCAAAGACATTAGCATAAGCACACGATATCTGTGAAAGTAAACTAACCAATATGGAGGCACATATCATAAGTTTTCTTTTGTCTAATAACTTTTGTGGTAATAATTGTAATCCGATCCTCCACCAAATTAGACTCAATAAGTACCATAAAGCACCATAGGGAACACAGAAAGTGAATAAAGATATTGGACGATTAGGGATAATGTATCGCAATAATAGATATACGATTTGAAAACAAATCAAAGTTTCAACTAGTTTTAAGGTGCTTTTGATGAATGATTTTCTCTCTTTCTTTTTAGAGAAATACCCAGACACAAAAATAAACAAAGGCATGTGAAAAGAATAGATATAGGTGTATAACAATCTTATATAATAATCAGATAAGCTTTTTTCTACTACATGTCCTAGTATGACAAAGACAATCAACACGAATTTTAAGACGTCAAAGAAAGAGTCTCTTTGTTTAGTTGCTACCATAAAGTATTATTTACCTTGTGATTTCCAAAGGAGGACTATTCCTTTTGTAGTCCTAAAAATTATACATACAATGAAAGCGTGAAATCACTTATACCATAATTATATCTCTTGTTACAGGTACCTAGGAAAAAACCTTCATATAAAGATATACAGCACAATAAATTTCACGCCAAAGGCGAAAAATGAATCTGCTTATGCAATTACTTGTATATTAAAAGTTTCCTAGGCTTTCGTAACAACAAGTATAAAAAGCATAACGCTCCCAAAAATGCTAAACACACTGCATTTTCACGAGCAAAGTTACAAATATTTTGTATTTTGACAATATAAAACAAGAAATAGTTATAAAAGGAACTTCTGTATATAGAATTTTCTAACCTTTGTAATTAGTTGGTTAGATAGTTATTAGAAAGGACAAAATAACTTCTGATATTAAAATTAGTATCATTTATCGTATTATAAAAGGTACTAATTAAATGATCGTGCAGTAGATATTCTATCCACATCAGAAGGCACATCGTTAGAATAACCACCAAATTGGTAAAAAGAAAATA
>CAVAII010000171.1:0-4555 GCA_963588535.1 Erysipelotrichaceae bacterium
ATATAAGTATAAGAACAAAAAACAAAAGTTAGGAAAATGAGAAAAATTCTTTTTATAATAGTTGTAGCCGTATCGGGTATTATTATGACAGGTTGTAAATCCTTTGAACAAGCAACCTTAGAACCAGAATATTCTATTACTACTCTTTTACCTCGTTTGACTTGTTGGATAGATCAGCCCTCGTTTGAGAACGCTTACGGGGCTAATTCTTGGTCTGCGAAGCCTTCGTATGATTTGGAACACCCATACGGATTTACCGAGACTCCATACGGTAAAGGCGTTTACGAAATAAATGAGAATACTTCCTTATATACAGCCGAAAAACGTATACAAGACGCTTGTAAGATATTCGTTTATGATGTTAATCACAATATTTGCGACCCTACAACAAGACGTGCTGGCAATATTGTCCTAAGAGCAGGCAATATTTACTGCAAAAACAATTATAAATGGAGTTGGTTAAGCGGTTTTTCGTTAGGAATATTCAACGCTATGGGAATGCCAATGTGTTCGAATACGACAGAGATTGAGATAATTGTAGAAATATACGATTTAAGAGACAATTTAGTGGCTCAATTTAACGAAAGAGGTTACGCCAAATACCCAATGGCTGCTTATCATGGCTATTATGAGTTTCAAAGAAAGACAGGAGATATGGCTTTGAACGATGCAATGATAAAGATTAAGGAATTGATTAATCGAGATTATGATATGATTATGTCCAAACTACGTTAAGGGATGTGAAAACAAAGATATTGTTCATAATAATAACTTTTCTATTCATTCTTATTAAACAAGGGTGGAGTCAGGATATACATTTTTCTTCTCTTGGCTTTAATCACGCCTTTTTTAATCCTGCCTTAACGGGCGTTATGAACAATACTTTTCGTGTATCTACCATTTATCGTAATCAATGGCAAACTGTTTCGCCTGGATATAATACCTTTTTTGCTATGGTTGAAATACAGCCTTATCTTTCCTTAGATAATGACAAAGGAGTTGGAGTCGGTCTTAGTTTTACTAACGATGTGGCAGGCAGTCTTTCTTATGGAGAGAGAGATATCGCTCTTTCGGCTTCCTATTTCTTTGCTTTGGATAGAAAGAATAAGACTTATCTTTCCTTTGGCTTACAAGCAATGCGTAAGAATTGGAGTATGAATCTAACCAACGCACAATTCAACCCCAGTGAAATATATGACGACAATATAACCTATCAAAACCTTACTACTTACGATGTTTCCTTTGGTTCTGCCCTTCAACACGCTCAGGACGAAAAACATCTACTGCATATTTCCCTTGCTCTTTTTCATCTAAACACTCCTACGATTTCGAGATTTAATGATAGTCAAACGAAGATGCACAGACGTTTGTTTGCTAACGCATCTTATTTGTTCCCATTCAAAGATAACGACAGGTTTAGCCTTAATCCTCAGATTGCTTATCAACATCAGCACAATTATAACGAGATAATCTTTGGTGGAGACTTAGTTATGCAACTTTCGGACGCCATATTTATCAATCAAATACTTGCTCTTGGCTTGTATTG
The DNA here is from genome assembly GCA_963588535.1 of Erysipelotrichaceae bacterium. GTDB lineage: Bacteria > Bacteroidota > Bacteroidia > Bacteroidales > P3 > Scybalousia_A. The sequence goes on from CAVAII010000171.1 coordinate 1,547, forward strand.
CAGAAATTTGGAGTCCATTATTATAAGTCCGAAATTCAAATTCAATAATTTCAACGCTGGCATGTCGTACGATGTGAATATTTCGCATCTTAGCAAAGTTTCTAAGACGTATGGAGCAGTTGAACTTTGGGTTTCATACGCTTTTACACCATTATTTAATAGACAAAAACAAACAAAAATACCATGTTCAATATTCTAAAAAAAATATTTGTAGTTCTTACCTTAATGGGTTCGGTTTCTTTCTGTTCGAATACTCTTTTTGCACAAGAGAAATACGCCAAAGAATATGAAAAACAAGGAGACGCAGCCTTCGAAAACGGAGACTACGCAAAGGCTCTTGATTATTATATGTTAGGAAGGAAATTCCTTAAACAGAATATAACACTTATGTACAAATGCGGTGAAGCGTGTTTGAAACTTAATGATTATGATAAGGCAGAATATTGGTATCAGAAAGTAATAATCGAAAATGATAGTTTGGATATTAATCACACCTACCCTTTGTTATATCTTCATTTAGCACAGAGTGCTATTAGCAATGGCAATATAATTCAGGCACAGAGTTTCCTAAATACTTGTCTTATGGATTGCGATGATATCAATATCCGTAAAGCATGCAAGAAAGAATTGAGCAAGATAGATTGGATAATTGCTAACGATACGCCACTAAACTATAATATCACGCAACTAAGCAAGAACATTAATGACGAGACTTCACAGACTAATACCTTTATATATAGAGATAGTCTGCTTTTGTTTACAACTCCTTCATACAAGACCAAAACTACCAAAAAAGCAACTTATTATACTGATATATACAATCAAATCCATGTCTCTTTTATAGACGAAGACTACTACACTCCTTCAAAAGTTTTGGACTGGGGCGATATTAATAAGAAGAAAACCGATGTTGCCGACTTATTCGTTGATACTTCTACACTTACAGCCTATTTTACTTATTCGAAAACAAAGAAAAACCAAACCATATCTCAAATCTATTTTTCTACCTTCGACACTAAGAAAAACAAATGGAATAAACCTCAAATATTTAGACCATTAGAAGACAACCAACACTCTTATACTCACCCTGTAATAGTTAGAGACGGAGGCGAAACGCTTATGTACTTTGCCTCTAATAGAGAAGGCGGATATGGTAATATGGATATTTGGTACATAGATATGATGGACTCTAAGGCACAGCCTATTAACTGCGGCCCAACGATTAATACTATTGGCAATGAGGTAACTCCGTTCTACGATGGTAAGGAAGAGAAGTTGTATTTTGCCTCTGATACGCACGAAGGCTTTGGCGGTTATGATATATTTAGAAGTAAGGGTAAGAAACAGCGTTGGCAAACGATTGAGAACCTATTAAAACCTATCAATTCTTCTGCTAATGACTTATATCCATTTATTTGTGAGGCAGATGAAAGAGGTTATTTTACTTCTAATCGTCCTTCTGAGAACAATAGCGAGAATAAGACTTGTTGTAACGATATCTATCGTTTTGACAGAAGACCTAATGCTATTCCTACCATGCAATTGATAACCGAGAAGCAAAAAGAAAGTTTTAACCCTGCTTTTGAGTTGCCTATTGTATTGTATTTCCATAACGATTCGCCCGATGCAGGTAGCGAAAAGGATACTACATCACTTTCTTACTTAGATTGTTATAACGCTTATCGAACTTTATCTAATCAATACAAAGTTAATCGTACTAAGGGCATGGATGACTCTGTTTCTAAGAGTAAAATTGCTGAGATAGATAGTTTTATGGAAAACAAACTAAAAAAGAACTATGACAAACTAAATCATGCCTTAGACTATTTGATAGAAAAATTAGACAAAGGCAACAAACTAACTATCCAAATTAGAGGTTATTGCTCTGCTTTGTTCGAAACGGACTACAATTTCAAATTAGCACAAAGACGTATCGTAAGTTTGGAAAACTATATGCGTACTTACAAAGACGGTGCTTTGGCTAAATATATGGACTCCTTGGCTAATGACGGCAAACCATTGCTTGAAATAGTACATTTAGCCGTTGGAAAACTCGAATCTACGTCTCCGAACCCAACTAATTTGGAAGAAAAACGTCAAAGTATCTACTTGCCTGAGTCTATGGAAGAAAGACGAATAGAAATAAAGGTAATACAAGTGCGAGAGTAAGAGAAAAGGGAGATAAAACTATAAAAAGTCTAACAAAATAATTAACAATAACTATGAAACCTCTACTTAGACTAATAAATAACCGACTATGTAAGCAAACAACAAAGATTTTGCTTATAGTAATCGCAGTAGTTTCGCTGAGTAGTTGCGATAAAACCAAAAACGATTTAGAGGAGGGCGGTTTGAATGGTAAGATAAAAAGTATTAGAGAGTTATCTTATCAGGCATTCGGAGATATGGACACAATTGTTAGAGGTGAGGTGGTAATGGGTGAGAATATCAACAACTATTACGCTACTTACAATCTTCAAGGCAATCAATCCTCCATTATTAATTATGATAATCTTGGTAATGAGTTAGATAAATGGGTCTTTAAGTATAGTTCAGAGGGCGAAGCCTTAGGCGGTAATTATTATATCGACAATATTCTCTCCGACTCTACTTATTATACCAAAGATTCGAAAGGTAATATTTTGGAGTTCTATCATTTATTTGCCGATGGCAAACTGCGTTACAAGATTTCTTACAAATACAATCGCAAGAATAGAATTACAGAAGAGAAGGTATTTGATCACGAAAATATTCTTAATAGCGTTACAAAATACACCTACAAACACGGCAACTGCTTAGAAGATGCTAACTATGACCGTTACAATCGTTTGCAGTATTTTAGCAAATACGTCTATGACAAAAAAGATCGTCTGATTGCACAGCAATTATACAATAGCGATTCTTCTCTAAACACCTCTGGTACCTATACTTATAACGATAACAACGATATTATCAAACAGACAACCACTGTTCCTAATGTCGGCAACCTAACTTATACCTATACTTATA
>CAVAII010000172.1:0-3842 GCA_963588535.1 Erysipelotrichaceae bacterium
AAAAAATTTGGTCAGTATTATAAAAGGTAGTAATTTTGCAACTCCAAATCAGATGATACTGAATGCGAGAGCGGGAGAGCATCTGAGTAGAGAAGGAAGATAAGATCATTGGAATAATAGACGAAAGAAACAAAACCTAAAGTAGCGTGTAAGGGAACTATTAATAGTTTTTCTGAGTATAGCACGAATTAAAAGGATGATGAAAAGAATCCTTGTCAATTTAGAGATAAAGAGAAGTCAGAGACAAAAGAAGATTTCCATTTTATAGTGAGAGAGACAGAATCTTTAGTAGATAATAATAATCGATTAATAAGATATATAAATTAAGTATAATATAAGGTAATTAATTACCTTTAATCTTATTAAGAGAAAATAAGCAATAAAGAAAAGAAGAGATTAATACAATGGAGAGTTTGATCCTGGCTCAGGATGAACGCTAGCGGTAGGCATAACACATGCAAGTCGAGGGGCAGCGTTACCGAGTAGCAATACTTGGTAGTACGGCGACCGGCGGATGGGTGAGTAACGCGTATGCAACCTACCTTGTACAGGAGGATAGACACTGGAAACGGTGCGTAAACCTGCGTAATGATACGACGAGGCATCTTGTTGTATAGAAATTGTAGAGATACAGGTATAAGATGGGCATGCGTAGGATTAGCTAGTTGGTAAGGTAACGGCTTACCAAGGCGACGATCTTTAGGGGTTCTGAGAGGAAGGTCCCCCACATTGGAACTGAGAACGGTCCAAACTCCTACGGGAGGCAGCAGTGAGGAATATTGGTCAATGGGCGGAAGCCTGAACCAGCCATGCCGCGTGAAGGAATAAGGCCCTATGGGTCGTAAACTTCTTTTGTGGCGGAGCAATAAGATCTACGTGTAGGTCGATGAGAGTACGTCACGAATAAGCATCGGCTAACTCCGTGCCAGCAGCCGCGGTAATACGGAGGATGCGAGCGTTATCCGGATTTATTGGGTTTAAAGGGTGCGTAGGCGGTCAAGTAGGTCTATGGTGAAAGAGTTGTGCTTAACACAATAGAGCTGTAGAAACCGTTTGACTAGAATTTAAGTGGCGTAGGCGGAATGAATCATGTAGAGGTGACATTCATAGAGATGATTCAGAACACCGTTCGCGAAGGCGGCTTACGAAGGTACGATTGACGCTGAGGCACGAGAGCGTGGGTATCGAACAGGATTAGATACCCTGGTAGTCCACGCTGTAAACGATGATAACTATATGTCGGCGATAAACAGTCGGTGTAGGAGTGAAAGCGATAAGTTATCCACCTGGGGAGTACGATCGCAAGGTTGAAACTCAAAGGAATTGACGGGGGCCCGCACAAGCGGAGGAGCATGTGGTTTAATTCGATGATACGCGAGGAACCTTACCTGGACTTGAACGTGTAATTAATATACAAGAGATTGTATAGTATAGCAATATAAATTATGCGAGGTGCTGCATGGTTGTCGTCAGCTCGTGCCGTGAGGTGTTAGGTTAAGTCCTGTAACGAGCGCAACCCTTATTGTTAGTTACCAGCGAGTGAAGTCGGGGACTCTAGCGATACTGCCGGCGTAAGCCGAGAGGAAGGAGGGGATGACGTCAAATCAGCACGGCCCTTACGTCCAGGGCGACACACGTGCTACAATGGTCGGTACAGAGGGCAGTTACATAGTGATATGATACGAATCTCGAAAGCCGGTCTCAGTACGGATTGGAGTCTGCAACCCGACTTCATGAAGATGGATTCGCTAGTAATCGCAGATCAGCCATGCTGCGGTGAATACGTTCCCGGGCCTTGTACACACCGCCCGTCAAGCCATGGGAGTTGGTTGTACCTAAAGAGCGTAACCGCGAGGAGCGTTTTAGGGTAAAGCCAGTAACTGGGGCTAAGTCGTAACAAGGTAGCCGTACCGGAAGGTGTGGCTGGAATACCTCCTTTCTAGAGCATAGAGAGAAAAAGAGTAAGAGGGGAAGAGAGGATGGAGAGAAAGTTAAGACTTTGAAGTGCTATATAGCACGCTACTGAAAAAGGTTTTAAAGATAAAGATAGATAAAGTTTTTTAGAAAGTTTAGTCTTATAAGAACTAAGAAAATTATTTTGGTTTTGCGTCTTTTGTTTTATTTATATAAATAGTCGCGTAGCTCAGTTGGTTAGAGCACTACACTGATAATGTAGGGGTCGGCAGTTCAAGTCTGCCCGCGACTACTTTTTTTATGCCCTGTTGTGAATAATTTCTTGTAATGATTTTCCGAATAATTCTTTTATAGTGGTATCTTATAGATTTTTCTATAATGATTACCTTGATAATATCTACAATTATAATCTCACAGACTTTTTATAATACATATCTTTTACATATTCTAATCTAATTTTTCTTTCTTGGTAATCTAAAACAAAAAAATGTAAGCAAAACTTCTGTTGAAAAAATATGAATGTTCTCTATTAATTAAAAAGGTAGATTTATTGGTCAAAAAAGTATAGGATAGCAAAAACAATAAAACAAAAACAACAAGAGTTATATATGTATAAGTGAAAACACTTAATAGGTATAGGAAAGATTTTATTAAGATGAGTATTTTAAAAACTAATTTATAAAGCATGACTAGCATTTCTCCTATAATAGTGTCGGCGTCGAGGTCTACGGATATACCTGCTTTCTATTCGAAGTGGTTCATTAATAGAATTAAGGCAGGGTATTGTGTTTGGTATAACCCTTTCAATCGGCAACCTACGCAAGTCAGATTCGATAAGACTAAGGTCGTTGTCTTTTGGACTAAAAATCCGAAACCCTTGATACCACTCCTTCGGGAATTAGATGATAGGGGGATTTTCTATTATTTTCAATTTACGCTAAATGATTATCAAAAAGAATTATTAGAGCCTAATGTGCCGAATTTGTCTGAAAGAATAGACACTTTCAAACGTTTGTCCGATTTGATTGGTAAGGAAAAAGTAATTTGGCGATTTGATCCTCTGATCTTGACCTCAACTGTTGACCCCGATAGACTAATAGACAAGATGAAAATGGTTGGAGATAAGATACATAACTATACGGAGAAGTTGGTGTTTAGTTTTGCTGATATAGTGGATTATAAGAAGGTAAGAAATAATCTAACGAGGGACGGGATCGATTATAGAAATTGGGACGAAGAACAGATGAACGCTATGGCGAGGTCTATTATGGAGATTAATAAGGATTGGAATTTGGAGGTTGCTACTTGTGCCGAAAAGATTGATTTAGATAGGTTGGGGATAAAACATAATAGATGTATAGACGGCGAGTTAATGAAGAGGATATTCAAAGAGGATAAGGACTTGGTTTATTATCTTACATTCGGTAGAATGCCAGAGAGGACGCTGTTTGGAGATGAGAAGGATTTGCCACCTGTTGATATCACAAAACTTAAAGACAAAGGACAGAGAAAGGCTTGCGGTTGTATGATAAGCAAAGATATAGGTATGTATAATACTTGTCTGCATCTGTGTGAATATTGTTATGCGAATACTTCTAAGGAGATTGTTATGAAAAATAGAGGTCTTGTCTCTGATAATGCAGAAAGTATAATTAAAGTGTAAGCAAAAGATAATATATAAAGGAAGTAGAATATTTCTAAGTAGAGAGATTTTTTGAGTATTAGGTGTTGTTAAAATAAAATCAAATATCATCAAAATAAAATCAAATATTATCGAAATAAAATCAAATAATATTTTGATAAAATCAAATAATATCCGAATAAAATCAAATATTATTTTGATAAAATTGATAAAATCGTCTTTTTTTGTGTTTTTCCAAGGTAAAATAATTTGAGAATCGTTATTTTTTCTCTGACCTAAATAAAGT
>CAVAII010000173.1:0-3114 GCA_963588535.1 Erysipelotrichaceae bacterium
GTATTGTTCATTGGAAACAAAATCATTTTATTGTTGTTTATGATATAAAAATAAGCAAAAAAGATAAACAATTACTAGTAGAGGGGCGACCAATAAATACTATAAGAGGATATGTAAAAGTTGCCGATCCAGCAAGGGGGTTAATTAAATATTCAATAGAAGAGTTTCTTTCTTCTTGGGTAAGTAGTAAACAAGATGGAGAGAACAAAGGGATTGCTCTTTTATTAGAAACTACTCCCGATTTTTATAAGAACAAAGATGAGAAAGTAGATAAAACAAAATTATCCTTTGTAATAAAATACTTATATCCTTATAAAAACTTGATTTTTCAGTTGTTTTTGGGGATGTTAGTAGGCACTTTATTACAACTGATTTTCCCTTTCTTAACTCAGGGTATAGTTGATTATGGTATAGGTAGTAATAATTTAAACTTTGTTGTACTTATTCTTATAGCACAATTAACACTAAATCTCTCACAAACGGCAGTTGTTTTTATTAGAAATTGGATATTATTACATATCAGTACAAGAATAAATATATCAATTATCTCGGATTTTCTTATCAAACTAATGAAATTACCTATAAGTTTTTTTGATACAAAATTGGTAGGAGATATAATGCAACGAATAGGTGATCATTCAAGGATACAAAACTTTCTGACTGTTTCGACACTTAATACCCTTTTTTCAGTCGTCAATCTTATAGTGTTTACCTTTGTTTTATCTGTCTATAGTCTTAAATTATTACTAATCTTTCTTGTTGCCACCATCCTATATATCGTTTGGATTGTTACTTTCTTGAAAAGACGCAAGCAGATAGACTACAAGCGATTTGCACAGCAATCCATAGAACGAAGTAATTTATATCAGTTGATAACAGGTATGCAGGAAATAAAACTTAATAATTGTGAAAAACAAAAACTTTGGCAATGGGAAAACATACAAGCAAAGCTGTTTAATATTAGCGTTAAAGGACTTGCACTGTCTCAATATCAACAAACTGGAGCAGTTTTTATCAATGAAACAAAGAATATCTTGATATCTTTTTTCTCTGCCTACGCAGTTATCAAAGGCGATATGACTTTAGGTATGATGATGGCGGTAAGTTATATTATTGGACAACTTAATAGTCCAATAAATGAAATGATAAATTTTATACAGTCCGCACAAGATGCTAAAATAAGTTTAGACCGTATGGGAGAGATTCACAAACAAGATGACGAACAGAAAGTAGAAGATAACAAAATAACTACTCTACCAGAAGATAAGAGCATACAAATACGCAATCTCTCTTTTCGGTACAATCAATTGAGTAAAGATGTATTAGAGAATATTGACTTAAAAATACCTCAAGGAAAAATAACTGCAATAGTAGGTCCAAGTGGTAGTGGTAAAACTACATTAATTAAACTACTTATGGGTTTTTATCCTCCTACTGTAGGAGATATAAAAATAGGGGGTATTTCATTACGAGATATTAGCATAAAATTATGGAGAGAGAAATGTGGTGCAGTTATGCAGGATGGGTTCATATTTTCAGATACAATTGCTAATAATATCGCCGTTGGAAAGGATATTATTGATAAACAAAAATTAATTTATTCCGCTCAAATAGCCAATATTGAAGATATGATAGAAGCTTTGCCTTTAGGATTTAATACCAAAATAGGTCAGGAAGGGAATGGTATTTCAACAGGGCAAAAGCAAAGAATACTTATAGCAAGAACTATATACAAAAATCCTGAATATCTATTCTTTGACGAAGCTACAAATTCGTTAGATGCGAAGAATGAAAAAACTATTATGAGTAATTTAGAAAATGTGTTCGAAGGCAAAACAGTACTTATAGTTGCTCATAGACTAAGTACTGTGAAAAATGCGGATAATATCATTGTGTTAAATAATGGTAAAATCTCAGAACAAGGGACGCATTTGCAATTGGTTGCTAAAAAAGGTGAATATTATAATCTTATAAGGAATCAACTAGAACTTGATAATGGAAAATAATAGCAACAAAAGAGATTATCATTTTGAGAATGTAGATAAAATAGAAATCTATAGTGAGCCTGTGCGGGAAATATTATCAAAACCGCCAAAATGGATAATAAGATACGGCATAGGAGTTATTTTTATTATACTTCTTCTAATAATTATCGGGAGCTATTTTATTAAATATCCCGATATTGTACATGGCAAAATAGTACTAATAAGCAAAAGTAGAGGACAAATTAGCGTACCTATTAAAAATTTAGATAAAATTAAAGAAGGTCAGATAATAAATATAAAATTTGAGAATTATCCGAGTATGGAATACGGAATAATACAATTAAGAATAAATAACCTCCAAACATTACAAGAAGTTAATAATGATTCTCTTTGTTTTTTTGAAATTTTCTTACCTGATACTCTTATTACTAGTTATGGAAAAAGACTCAATTATATACCCAGAATGCAAGGAAAGGCAGATATAATAGTACAAGATTTAAGATTGATTGATAAATTCATAATCTCCCGATGCCATCAGACAGACTGACCCTAGTGTTAGTCTATCTGTCTGATGTATCTTTGTTATCAAAAAACTTTCCCAAAGACGGACTTACAGACAGACAAACCTTAGTATTTGTCTGTCTGTAAGTCCGAGAATGGAATAAGTTCGAACTTTATCCAGATATTATCTAATATTATATTTTTATAACTTGTTTCTTGTCCATCAGACAGACAGAATAGCACTAGGGTTTGTCTGTCTGATGTGTCGTATAACTTGTTTTATAGAAGGGAATGAGTGGATTAGGCGTAAAATTCTACAAAAAAATAGTCTCTTACCAAATTATTTTGTAACTTTGCAGACGAGAAAAAAACAAATAGACAAAGATGAACACAGATATAAGAGTTAGGTTTGCTCCGTCTCCAACTGGTCCTTTGCATATAGGAGGGGTACGTACAGCACTATATAATTATTTATTTGCAAAACAAAATAATGGTACCTTCTTGCTTAGGATAGAGGACACCGACCAAACACGTTTTGTAGAGGGAGCAGAGGAATATATAATAGAGTCTTTCAAATGGTTAGGCATACAGTTCGACGAAGGCGTTGGGATAGGGGGCAAGTATGGTC
>CAVAII010000174.1:0-25804 GCA_963588535.1 Erysipelotrichaceae bacterium
TTTTGTAAGCATCTGTGTACCTTTCCTTTGACTTGCTTTCGGAAGTTTCCTCTTCATCTATATAAGTTATTAGTTGTTTCTGTTCAACAATTTCGGTGGTAGGGTCTTTAAAATTGTCTGCTAAAAGAAGTTCTTTATCTATTATGCGATTATTTTCAAAGTTAATATATTTTTTGTCTTTTACTTTACTTTTCCCTTTTTTTCTTATCTATATGAAAGGTAGGAGAGGGGGAAAGAGAGAAAAGTGGGGATGTATATATAATATAAGGAATTCCTTAATATATGGGGGAAGAAGAAAAAAATGATAAAATAAATAGGAAAAAGAGGCAATAATTGCAAAAAAATTCGTAACTTTGCGTCCTATTTAATAAAGAGTTTTAAGTAGATTTTTTAAGAGAATAATAAACAAAGATAATATAAAAATGAAGACTAAAAGAATAGTTATAAGTCTAATAATGATGCTCATTAGCGTTGTATCGTATTCACAAGTAACTCTATTAAAGCACTATGACTTTGAAAATGGGTTGCCAAGTGGATTTACTACCTCTTCAACTACGAATGTAACTGTGGAAGAGAAAGATACGATAGCCATTAATGGTAAGAAGTTTGCAAGGGTAAAACATGGTTCGGGTGACCAATACCTTCAAACTGAGGCTATAACGATTAATGCAGGTGAGTTGGTTAGATTAGAGTTTAATCATATTCCATTTTCTAAATCTCAATGTAGAGTACAATTAGTATTCTCTGCTTCTGGTGCTCCTACCTCATTATCAGGTAATAACGTCTATGATAACAAGTTTGCTCCAGGTTTAAGTGGTCAGGGTAACTCCTTCAAATACACGCAGTACTATACCGAAGGTATTGATATTTCGAAAGAAAAGAATATCGACTCTTCTATGTGGCATCATGAGGTATATTATCTTACTAACAAACTGAATAGCAATACAACATTCTATGTACGTTTCACAATGCCGAACGCCACGGACGATGGTTGGGGTTGGTTGATAGACGATGTTAAGATATACACGGGTGCGGTCTCATCTATCTTAGTTCCAAGGTTTAACACATTGGTATCATGTCCGCAGACCTTTAATTATCCATATTGTTCGGACGCTGAGTTAGAGTTTGAACTAACAGGTCAGACGGCTACTTTGTCTACCGTTGCAGATAGTTTGTATGTATTGTATCGTACTCCAAGTCAGAGTGATTACACCAAAGTTAATCTAACTAAGAACGCTTCTGATGGACATTATTTGGCTAATATTCCATATATGGGTATTGACTCGGTTGTTTATTATAAAGTAGTGGTAACGGACGCTGTTGGCAATCAGACTACATATCCATTTGTGGGTAATGATATGGCGTTTAAGTATTTAAGACCATACACAGGTAATGACCCTGTTAAGACGAGTGGTACTTCGTCTGAGGCTTTGATATTTGCTACCAAGTCTGCAAAGGTCTCACATCAAATACGTTACTCGGCAGAAGAGTTGAAAGCGGCAGGTTATGGACCAGGTGTGATAGGAGGTTTTTATCTTAATATCAAGTCTCGTCCATCGGGTACGGTAACTTTGAATAACTTCCGTGTTTATGTTGGTAGTGTAAGCAGTAAGGATATGATTGACGCAGGTACAGGTGCTTCGCAATATTCTAAGGTTACGAATATGATCAATCAAGCCTCTTACTTGTTGCCTGACACAGGTTGGCAGTATTTTAGTTTTGATGAAGGCAAGACTTTCCTTTGGGACGGTGAGACGGATATAATTCTTAAATCTTGTTATGAAAATACTCAGACGTATGGAGATACTAAGGTTCAGAGTTTCTCTGCGGGTTCGTCCGATCAGTATAAGACACACCGTTTGGAGCAGTCAGCCACTACGCCAGTGTCTGCTTGTACAGGATCTTTCAACACAGATGCGACAGGTACGGTAGGGTCTAAGCCGAATATTAGATTTGGTTTTATCAACAAATGTTATTTCAATCTTAATGCAGGTGTTCGTCAAGATACATTGTTGTTGCCTACGCCAGCGGTAGATTGTTATGGCAATTTGACCAAGATGGTAAAAGTAACGGCTAACACACCGACTACTATTAAGTTATATCTAAGAAACGATGGTTTGGATACGGTTAAGAGTCTGAAAGTTAAATGGATGATAGACGATGATGCTACTACTATCGGTACTACTATGTGGACAGGTACGATGCGTGGTTTGGATGCGTCCAAAAAACCGCAAGACACCTCTACTGCGTTTACTGCTACTACGGCTTTCTCTTGTCCTGAGGGTGTTCATACCTTAAAAGTTTGGTGTGAGATGCCAACGGATGATCTTATTGATTGGGATTTTGATAACGACACAATTACGGTTAAGGTTTATTCTGTAAATGGTGCTATGGCAGGTACTTACGCTATTGGAGGTAGTGTAGAGGGAGTATCATCTCTAAGGACTTATAAGACTTTTGATGATGCGTTTAGAATGTTAAAGAATGCAGGTGTTGGAGGTAAGTGTAAGTTTAAGATAGCCACAGGAGTGGAGCAAGATAGTATTAATAATGGAGATATTATTTACGCAGACAATATAGATTTTCCAACATGCGATATAACAGGTCTTTCAAGCGAGAACACGATAGAGTTTGTTAATGTTGATAATACGCACAAAGTCGTTTTTATGCCAAAGACAAATACGCAGACTTCGATATTTGATTTAAGAGGTATTAAACATTTCAAATTCAACAATCTAACCTTCTCTTTGAATAAGTCTATGTCTAGTCTAACGACTAATTCATCGGTTGATTTCATCTTGATGGACAATACGAGTGAGGATATAAGTTTCACTAATTGTGAGTTTATTTCGTATGACAAAGTTAGTGCATATTACACAAGGGTTAATTCTATTATCAATCTTGATGGTTCATCGATAACCGCCACCAAAGACTTTGGTATTGAGATAGATAGTTGTTTGTTTGAACAGCCTGCAACCAATATCATTACCGCTAAGGGATTTTCTACTTCTATATTGTTATCGGGCTTAAAGATTAAAAATAGCACGTTTAATATTATAAGTGATAACAAGAGTTTTGTTGAGAGTGCTATTAATTTACAGTATGTTAAGGACGTTCAAATGGAGAGAAATACATTCCTAACGCCTATGACAGAGACAAGTTACGCCAAACTAACAAGTCAGTATTATGCTATCTCGGCAAATAATGCAGATAATTTGGATATAAGCAAGAACAAATTCACACTCAGCAGTATAAGTGCCGTAACTTTGACTGATGTTAGTAATTCGAATGTGGATAACAATGTTGTATCTTTGAATAATGTTTCCTCTAACGCAGTGGCTTTCAATCAATATGGTATCAATCTTCAAAGTGGAGACAATAATAATATAGTATACAATAATATATATTCTCGTTCGATAGACAAGGCGATAAAAAAGAATTACGCTGTTTCTTTGGGTGGATCTAACTTAACGACTACTAATAACGTATTCAAAAACAATATCATAGTTAGCAGTGGATATGGCTATGGAGTGGCTATGAGACCTTCTTCTTCGAATAGTTTCGATGTAAGTAGGAACTGGTATTATAAGGATATGAACGAGAAAGTAGTTACTAATTATTTCTCACTTAATGGTTCAACTACTACGGATACAGCCACTTGGAAACAAGAGACAGGTGATACTTTGTCTATCTTGGCAGAGGATCCATTATTCCCATCTTGGGACGATTTGAATACTAATAATATAGACTTGTGTGCAGCAGGTGATTGGGTTAGTGGAGTAGAGGACGACTATTATAATAAGGAGCGTCCAACGCAGACAGAGAACAAACGTCCATGTATAGGTAATAAGGAGTTTGACCCACCTACTAATAATATATATGTAGTAAAGACAGGTTTGGAGGAGTTTGACGAGGTAATGACAGACACCTACACAGGTTGTGATTTCGAGGATGAAAAAGTCTATGTAGAGTTTAAGAATATATCGGCTAACACCATAGCACAGAATAGTTTATCGTTGGCATATAGTGTTGATGGAGTAGTGGTAGGCACGAAAGCCTTTGCAGATTCTATCGAGCCGAATGTGATAAAGAAAGTTGTTTTTGATGATACGCATAACTTCAAAGCCTTGACAGGTAACAAGACTTTTGAGATAAAGGCGTATTCTATTTTGAGTGTCGATACTGTTAAGACTAATGATACGGCATCGGCAAGTGTTATATCATATTATAGATTACCTGCTTTGGAGACGCAGACAAGTTATGTTAAGTATGGACTTAGCGATACTATTGACGTAAGTACGATATGTGCCGATGATAGTGTGTATTGGTATTATACTCAGGCAGATAGCACTTATTTCTATAAGGGTAAGAGTTTTATAACCGAGTCTTTGTATAGCGATAGCACGATTTATTTTGCACGCCGTGACGAGAAACCAATCCTTAGAATAGCCGAGGTTCAGTTCTCCAAAGACGCTACAAAAGAGGGTATTACAACGTCTTTACCTTCTTATATATCGACTAACAATGCTTTTGAGATAGCCAACTGTGGTGCTGAGGATTTAGACCTAACTGGTTATAGATTTGTATATTATAGTGGTACAAGTCTAAGCAAAGAGAATACTTCTTACACATTCCCAGATAATTATATCCTTAAAGGACATTCTTCTGTTGTCTTGGTAGCAGTGGGCAGTCTAACTGTTGGAGATAGTATAGCCATAGCAATTAATGCTTCTAAGTTTAAGATCAATGCTACTGCAAAAGGTGGTTTGGCTATTGTTAATCCTAATGGAGTATTTTTGGATGCTTTGACTTTCAATGGTGCTAAGTTTGCTGCGTCTATGAATGTGCCGACTACTATTTGGAATGATGAAAATGGTCAGATAACTATGACTGCTACGGCGGCAGGTATTATAAGAAACACTGTTGCTACTACGGACGCTACCAACTGGACTGTTTCCTCAGAGGTTAAGCCTATGACAATGGGTACTTATAATAGTGATTTAACAGATTATACAGAGTCCTTGTGTATGGGTTATCTTACTCCATACAATATAGTAATAACAGACGTACCTAACTATGACCCAGGTATTACCGAGGTTAGAGTGGGTAGTGTGTCTTCTTCTGATTACACATTAGAGTCGCCTTATAAGAATTGTCAATTGGGTGAGGATAGTATATCGATTACTGTTCGTAACACAGGTTTAATGAGTTTGGATACTATTCCATTAGTTTGTGAGATTTATGATAATGGTGCTTTGATAGAGACGATTAACGATACTATTATAGCCTCTCAAGAGTTAGAAGGCAATCAAACCTTAGCACAATTTGCAAGTATGAATTATACTTTGCCACAGACTTTGGATATGACTTCTAATACTATGGATAGGAAACTAACTCTTAAGGTATATTCCTCACACTCAGGCGATATCATACATAATAATGATACGATGTACTTGTATATAGTTTCTCAGCAGACACCTTTGCCACCTACTACATATAATGATACGGTAGATTATTCTTCTTCGGCTACTTTGTCGGCAGAGAGTGAGCATGAGATTATTTGGTACAATAGTCCTACAAGTACTGAGGAATTGACAAGGGGTACAACCTACACTACACCTATATTATATGAGAACACTACTTATTATGTAGAGGCTTTCAACAAGATACAGTTTGCAGAGCCATTGGGTGAGGATACTAATAAGGTAACTTCTTCTGCTCCTTCACCTTCTATGTTTAACACTAAGACGAAAAACATTAAAGAGCAGTACCTAATTAATAAGGATACATTATTGGCGTATGGTTATAGCGAGGGTAATATCAAGGGATTATCTTCTTATATACTTAGTCTATCAAAAGCCTCTTCTTCTTCCAAACTACCTGATACTTTGAGATATACCTCATATATCGTTAAGATAGGTACTACCAATGACGTTGCGTTAAGTGCTTGGCAAGAGGATTTGACTACTGTTTATGATGATACCTTAGAGATATTGGCTACATTCTCAGGTTGGAGAGATATAACATTCACAGAACCATATTATTGGGACGGCAATAGCAATTTGGTATTGGAGGTTTGTTACTCGGCTACTAATAGTGTAATGGTTACAACTTACACAGTATCAACAGATCAAGTACAGAGTTTGAGTATCAAGAAATCTAATGCGTCTGTATGTTCGGACGTAACTACTGCACCATCTACATTTAGCAAGATACCATACTTAAAATTTAATATGGAGATGTATGGTTGCGTTAGTGAGAGAGCAGAGGTAACGGCCGTTGTAGAGAATCCACCTGCTTGCGATATAGGAGTAAAGAATATCGTATCGCCTGCAAGTGAGAATATTATCTCAGGCGAAGAGATACCTATCCAAGTAGAAATTAAGAACTTTGGTACAGATAGTATACAGACGGCTACAATTAATTGGACTATTAATGATGTACAACAGACGACTTACACTTATAGTCCTGATACTGCTTTGGCACCTAACGAGACAAGAGTAGTAGAGATAGGTACTTATACTTTCAATCCAGGACCTATAACAATAGAGATAGATGCTTATTTAGATTGTGATAATACTCCTCAAAATGATACAGTTAAGGGTTCGTTCGCTGCTTGTATTGGTAATGATAATACCATAACGACTCTAACAATTGGCGGCACTACAAGTAATTACGCTACCGTACAAGATGCAATAGAGAACCTAAAAATATCTGGTATTTGCGGACCTATTGTATTTGATATCGCAGAGGGTACTTATTATGGATCATTGGATCTTAAGGATATAAATGGTATTAACGAGACTAACACCATTACCTTCGAGGGTATAGGTGAGGTAATCGTTACAGATACTAATTCTACTAATCTATTGGCTATTACGAATATTTCTAATATATATTTCAAAAATATTACCTTCAAGGTCGATAGTGCATTTACGGCGTTGGCTTTGTTGAATAATACTAATAGCATACACTTTGATAATATTACTTTCGAGGCTGGTACTGAGACTAATCCAACAGTTAAATTGGTTAGTCTAACAGGTAAGAATGATAGTATATATTTCCATTCGAGTACCTTCCTAAATGGTTATTCATCTATTGAGAACGAACACCCTGAGGACGGTTCTACACTTAGTACGATAGTAATGGATTCTTGCTCATTTACTGATTTCAAAGCCTTTGCAGTTTCCATAAGAGACTATTCTAATATGACCTTTGCATACAATAAGGTTCGTGCACATACTAATGATTATATAGACGATGTCTTGAATTTCACAGATATAAGTGGAGTAAGTAAGGTATTTGCTAACGAGATAATATTGACCGATGGTGCTATGAAAGCCAGAAGTGGTATTGTAGTTAGAAGGGCAACAGGTGATGATGTTTCTCCATTTGAGGTTATTAACAACTCTATTTTGATTTCAAGCACAGGTACTTCCAAACTTAAGACACATGGTATAGATATAGACTCATCTAACTTTGTAAGTGTATATTATAATACTGTTTCTGTGGCAGTTTCAAGTAAGAATACTAATACTCGTAGTTTGTATCTTGGCAAATCTAATATGAATGTATCTGTTCGTAACAATAACTTAGACAATAGTTGCGGTGGATATGCTTATTATGTTGAGGGCGATGGTTCTTCGGTTGTCTTAACGGATAACAACAACTACACTACTACGGGTTCTAAGTTTGTTTATTGGGGTAATAAAGATTGTGCTACTGTGGCTGCTTTGCAGACTGCTAACTCATTCGATGCTAACTCTGTATCGATAGATAATAAGTTCAAGAGTGATACTTGTTTGGAGTTCCTTTCTCCTACTAATATAATTACTAAGGCAGAGCCGATAGACAATTGCACTGTGGATATATATGGTAATAATAGACCTACATCTCCAAAGCCAACAATAGGAGCGTATGAATATCAATTTATTGATACTGATTGCGGTATAGTAGAGATGACAAGTCCTGTAAGCAATACAACATATATAGAGGGTGATGATATAACTGTTCAGGTTGTACTTCAAAACTTTGGTAAACAATCTATTACTTCATTGCCTATTGGTATCAAATATGGTGGACATATCTACACTTCGGACGTATTCCAAACTAAGCAAGAGACTCGTTCGGGTAATGCTTTGGCATCTATGGATACTTCTACATTTACCTTTACTGGCAAACTAACAGCACATCTTAATTCACCTGCTTCGGATTCTTGTTATGTTCAGGTATTCACTATGTTAAGCGGTGATACAGTTTATTATAATGATACTCTAACGGTGCCTATTAAGGTTATACCTGGTAAGGATTTACAATTAGTATCTGTTAAGAAACAAGGTACAACTAAGTGTGGAGTACAGATGCGTAATCAAGAAATAGAGGTAGTGATTAAGAATGTTGGTAATAAGGCAGTTGTACAAGGTGATGTTATCAACGTTACTTACGAGGTTAAGGGTGAGACAGGTCAAATGAAGAAGACTGCTACCGAGCAGATAACATTCCCATATACATATACTAATACATCTGGTAACTCAGTTACTTTGAATACGCTTGCACCTAACGCTTCTATTACTAACTATAAGTTTAATAGTAAGGTTAATATGGAGCCAACAGGTGGTAAAGATACTACATGGACTGTTCGTGCGTACGCCAAACTTTCTGACGATAGTAATCCTGCTAATGATACTGTTTCTAAGACAGAGAGTTATGTTGCATACGTTTCTCCTTCTGCACCTATTGCGTACGATACCTCTGTATATTATGGTACTGAGGCAAGTGCAAGAGCAAGTCAGGCAGAGAGTATTTCTATACGTTGGTTCCATGATACTACGGACGCTAATCCATTCTATAAACCAAGTACTTACGCTACTTCTACAATCTTAGAGATAGCAACGCCAATATATGCTGATACATCTTTCTATGTTAATGTTTTAAGCAAAAATAGTGGTGCTTGTCCAAGTGATTTTACTAAGGTAAATGTAAAAGTTAAACCACGTTGTGCTGTGGATATCAAAGCAATAGCCGTAGTTGAACCACCTGCACAGCCTAAGAAAGGATATATGTTTATGAGCGAAGATACGGTTAAGGTTAAATTAGCCAACTTTGGTTCACAAACCGTTACTAACTTCCCTATAACTTGCTCTATTAGACCATTAGTACCTGCTAATAGTCCTGCAACTACCTTTACCGAGACTTGCAACGCATCTATAATGAAAGATGATACAGTCATTTATACCTTCAAACAATTGTTTGACTTTACTACTTCGACCAAGAATTACGAGGTAAAAGTTTGGGTACATCATAATAGTGATTGCGTTAATGTTAATGATACAACGCCTGCTATAAAAGTAATGCCTATAACCTCTATTAGTTCTGATTCTAAGGTTGTTGGTGATAGCAAAAGTTTGAATATTACTCAGGTTCAATTAGGTTCTATGGATAATTATTCTTCTTCTGTGGCTAATGACTATTCAGATTTCACAGAGTCGGTTACTGCTCCTGAGTTGTTTAGAGGTTTGAAAGACTCCTTACTAATTAGTATAACTCCTTCAAGTGATATGGAGATAGAGGAGGATCAAGTCATAACTGGTTGGGTTAAAGCATGGATAGACTGGAATAGAAATGGTACTTTTGATACCGCAACCGAGACTGTTTATTCTGGTGAGGCTGTTATTAATGGTACTAATCGTACTTTGATACAAGTACCTGACAGTGCACTTAATGGCTATACGATAATGAGAGTAATTGTTTCTCAAGACGATAGTACTCACAAGTTTGGCCCAACTCCTGGTAGTACTAAGTATGCTGCTCTTGGTGGTGGCGAGATAGAGGATTACAAAATACATATCTCACCTGCTAAGACTATTAATGCCGAACTTACACGTTTTGTTACGCCTGAGCGTCAGGATACAGTTAGAAATGCCAAAGTTGTTGTTCGTTTGCGTAACGCAGGTTTGACAGACTTAACAAGTGCCGATATTACTTGGATTTATAAGAATGATACTACTGTTTATAATTGGACAGGTACTTTGCATTCGTCAGAGATAGAGGACGTTGAGTTATCAGAATTAGAATTAGATTTAGGACATAATAATTTCAAAGCATACGTAACTGTTGCTAACGATGAATATCATCCTAATGATACCATAACTTTGAATAACTATATCTATCCTATCTATACTTTGCCTTATACGACAGAGTTTGATGAGGCTAACAAAGCCAACTATGATTTCTATGCATACGAGGCTGATCCTAAGCGTTTGACTAACTTGTGGGAGATGGGTACTCCTTCTCAAACAGGTAACGATGCTATCAAGGCTGCCTACTCTAACCCTTATTGTTGGAAGACTAATATAGAGGGCAAATATACAATGGATAACTCTAGTATTTTGTACTCGCCTATGTTCAATATTACTGAGATTAAGCCAGATACTCTATCCTTTATGATGCGTAGAGAGTTTGGTCCTGGTGTTACTATGACTGTTGAGTATATGAACTATAAGGGTGTTTGGAAAGTTTTGGGTACTTACGGCGATGAGTACGGCAAGAACTGGTATGATAGTGAAGATGGATTTACTTCCTCTAATGTTTCTTGGGAGAAATCAAGTTATTCTATGGACGCCGTTAGTGGAGATTTAGGCAAGATAACACAACTTAGATTTGTATTTACTTCTACCGATGGACATATAGCAGACGGTGTTGCAATAGACAATTTTAGACTTGATAGAGCTCTAAGAGACTATGACGCAGGTGTTACCTCTATTGTTTTAACGCCTGAGGAAGTACCTTCTTATGGTCAATATTTCTATCCAAAAGTTACAGTACATAACTATGGTAAGAAAGATATTACCTCTTTCAAGGTATGTTACTTAGCCGAGAGTATGTATATTACTCAATGTGAGGACGTAATGCAGACAATTCCAGCAGGTGGTGATATAGACTATATATTCCAAAATGGTAAGTATTTGAGCGTTGATATGCCTGACCCATTCTCAATTACGGCTTATACACGTTTGAATCCTAACGACTTATATACGGATAACGATACTACTACTTCGTACTTTGTTATTCAACCTTTGTTATACGATGTTGGTCTATTAGAGATAACCAAGCCAATGACCAAAGTTGCTGCACAAGACAAACTAAATGTTGCAGTTAAGTTGAAAAACTATGGTGTTGAACCAATCGAGTACTTGCCTATATATTATACAATAGGCGGTGAGGTTACCGAGGAGACTATTCACTTTGTACCAGAGTTGAATAATGGTGATGAGTACATATATAACTTTACTACTCCATTCCAATCTCCGTTTGGTACTATTAACCTAAAAGTTTGGACTGGTTATCAAACAGATATGTACCCTGATAACGATACTTTGTATTTGCGATTGAAGGCTACTAACACAAGTAGCGATTTGGAGGCTAAGTATATAACTTTGGACGAAGATGGTTCTCAATATAGTTTGCAATTCACATTTATGAACTCTTCTTCTAAACCTTTGGATAGCATTATTGTAGGTTATTATCTTAATGGTGATATGACTATGAAGGTAGAGGAGAATTTCCGTGACGGCAAACCATTAGAGGGCTCTACAATGGGTTATCATACCTTTGCAACCAAGATCAATAAGTCTGTATATCAAAGTGTTTGTGCATACGTTTCGCATCCATCTGACGAGAACCTTTCTAACGATACTACTTGTAGTGTATATCTCGGTTATAAGGATATGCAGGCAGATAGTATAATGGTAGAGCAGAACGCTAACAAAGTATGCAAAGTTCAATTGCGTGCACATCATATCGGTACTTTGGCAGGTAATGGAAAAGTAAAAGCCTCATACGTTGTTGATGGTGATTACGCTCACCCTGTTACTCAAACCTTTGATTTGCTATACGATGAACCAATAGATAAGACTTTGTATCTAACTTTCGATAAGGGAGTTGCACGTAATGACAATAGTCAATACAATATTGTTGCGTGGGTTAATTATGACTACGATATTAATAAATCTAATGACACAACTTCTAAGGTTATTGTTCAAAGTAGCGTTGGTTTAGAGGATATCCAATCTACTGAGGATGAGTTTAGAGTATCGCAGAACAAGCCTAATCCATTCACTAATACTTCTGAAATCGAGGTTTATTTACCAAAGAGTGGACATATATACATAGATGTTCAGGATATTAATGGACGAATCGTTTATACTACCGAAAACAATTATGTGGAGGGTAATCACAAAATTACGCTTCCATTAGAGAACTTACCTTCGGGAACATACTACTACACTGTTCGTTACGGAAAACAGCGAATAACTAAGAAGATGATTAAATTAGAGTAATCTAAGAGAATAAATTTCAAGGCAGGGCAGAAAAGTTTGAAATTGCCTTGCCTTTTTTCAAAAGAATTAAAAAACTAATAGGAGATATATAAATGAATGAAGTATTAGACACCTTGCAACCACAAGAAGTGTTTGCACAATTTAAGAAAATCTTGTCAGTGCCTCGTCCAAGCAAGAAAGAGGCCAAAATTAGTCAATATTTATATGAGTGGGGTGTATCAAGAGGTTTGGATACTACGGCAGATTTGGTCGGCAATATCATTATTCGCAAGAAAGCCACACCCGATATGGCTGATCGTAAGATGGTTTGTCTACAAGCCCACATGGATATGGTTTGTGAGAAAAACTCTGATAAAGTCTTTGATTTCGAGAAAGATGCTATCGAGGCAAGAGTAGAAGATGGTTGGTTAAAAGCCAATGGTACTACTTTGGGTGCTGACGATGGTATAGGTATCGCTACTGCTTTGGCTATTTTGGATAGCAAGACTATCTCTCACCCTGATTTAGAGTGCTTATTTACTATCGATGAGGAGACAGGTCTAACAGGTGCTACTGCTTTGGCTGACGATGCTTTACAATCTGAGATACTTATCAACTTAGACTCCGAAGACGAGGGCGAGATGTTTATCGGTTGTGCAGGCGGAGTTGATACTTTGGGTTATATGCCTATTCATAGAGAGAAGGCTTGCGAAAAAGGCGTGCCATACGCTATTACTATCAAGGGTTTGAAAGGTGGTCATAGCGGCGATGATATCAACAAAGGTTTGGGTTGTGCTAACAAACTTCTTAACCGTGTGCTTTGGCAGATTAATAATCAATGCAAGATGCGTCTTTGCGATTTCAATGGCGGTAACCTTCGTAATGCTATCGCTCGTGAAGCCACTGCACAGATTTTGATTAACCCTAGTTTCGAGGACGAGTTGCTTCAAATCGTAGATCAGTTTACAAAGGATATCAAATACGAACTTCGTACTACTGAACCAACTTTGGAAGTAGTTATTAATAAGATAGATAGACCTCAATATATGATTGCAAAAGAAGATGTTAACCTATTATTAGACCTTCTTTACGCAATACCTCATGGAGTTTTGGCAATGAGCCGTGAGATACCTGGTTTTGTTGAGACGAGTACCAATTTGGCAAGTGTCAAAGTAGTTGAGGACGAGGTACATATAGTTACTTCTCAGCGTTCTTCTGTCGAGAGTGCCTTAGATGCAGCCAAGACAAGAGTAGAGGCTTGTATGCGTTTGGTAGGTTGCCGAGTAGAGCATACAGATGGTTATCCAGGTTGGGCACCTAACACAGACAGCGAGATTTTGGCAGTTGTTGTGGCATCGTACGAGCGTTTGTTCGGCAAGAAACCAATAGTTAGAGCTATTCACGCAGGTTTGGAGTGCGGTTTGATAGGTAAGAAATATCCTAAAATGGATATGATTTCGTATGGACCTACTTTGAGAGGCGTGCATTCCCCAGACGAGAGAATGGATCTTAAGACAATGCAGATGTTTTGGGATCATACCCTTGATATTCTTAAGAATATACCAAAGAAATAGCGTTTCATGTTTTTATAATTATATTTCACAGAGGCAAGTTCCAATCGGGATTTGTCTCTCTTTTTATTTTCTTAGAATAGAATCAGTAATCATTAAAATAGAATCAGTAATTATTTTATTAGAATCAGTAATCGTTAAATTATTATCACTATTCGTTAAAATATCTTCTGAACTTATTTGGATAATCTTTGAAGTTATTTCGAAGAGAATTTCTTCGTTTTTTTTGACTTGTGTAACGTTTTGTTTTTATGTAGAAAGAATAAATAAAAGCAAGGAAAATGATGGGGTAGGATAAAAAAAACGAAAAATAAATTTTGTCAATCCCATAAATAAACTTAACTTTGCAATAGTTTTTGAATACATAATACAGTCTAAAATGCCAAATACTCAATTGAATAATACCAAGAAACCATCGATTACTCAACAGCAAGCGTTCGCAATGAATAACAATCAAATTCCGCCACAAGTTGTTGATATAGAAGAATGTGTACTTGGTGCCTTGATAGTCGATGAGGACGCCCTTATTAATACTATTGATAAGATAAGGCCAGAACATTTCTACAAAGAAGAGAATAGAGAAATCTTTAACGCTATCTATTCGCTTAATGCTGAGGGTAATGACGTGGATAGAGTGACGGTTATCGAGAAACTCAGAAAACGTGGAATGTATGAAGCCGTTGGTGGCAGTTTCAAGATTGCTACCTTGCTCGATAAGGTTACCTCTGGGGCTCATATAGAGACTTACGTTAAGATTTTGGCAGAGAAATATATTCAAAGAGAACTTATTAGGGTTTCTACCCAAACGCTTTCCAACGCCTACAAAGAGACTTCGGATATATTAGAACTTTTGGATGAGACTGAGAGTAGTTTTTTGGCTATCAACGACTCTAATTTCAATTCGCAAGAAAAGAGTATGAGTACTTTAAGCGAATTGGTTATTAGAGAGATAGACGAGGCACAGAAGTCCGATTCTAATACTATTGGTTTGCCGAGCGGTTTCTATGAGTTGGATAATATAACTGGTGGTTTCCAACCTGGTGCGTTGATTATTTTGGCTGCTCGTCCTGCTATGGGAAAGACGGCTTTTGCGTTGAATATAGCAAGGAATATGGCTGTACAATATGGTAAGAGTGTTGCAGTATTTTCTTTGGAAATGACGGCTACGGAGTTGATGATGAGATTGGTATCCTCTGAGGCGGAAGTTGAGGGACAGAGACTAAAACGTGGCGACCAGATTACAACGCAAGAATTGGAGAGAGTTAAGCAAAAGGCAAGAGAATTAGGCAATTGCAAGATGTATATAGATGATAATCCTGGTCTTAATATCATGGAGTTGAAGGCTAAGTGCAAACGTATGAAGAAAGCACACGGAATTGATATGGTTTTCATAGATTATCTGCAATTGATGAATGGTAACGATGCCAAAAACAATAATCGTGAGCAGGAAATATCTTATATCTCTCGTCAGTTGAAGAGTTTAGCCAAGGAGTTGAGTATTCCTGTCTTTGCCCTCTCACAGTTGTCTCGTGAGGTTGAGAAACGTGGCGGTACTAAGGAACCTATGCTTTCGGATTTGAGAGAGTCGGGTGCTATTGAGCAAGATGCCGATATTGTTATGTTTATCTATCGTCCTGAGTATTACGGACAAATGCAAGATAACTTTGGTTCTACCGAGGGTATCGCATATATCAATGTTGCTAAGAATAGATCGGGTAGTATTCGCAAGGCTCGTTTGCGTTTCAAGGGACAATATGTTCGTTTTGAGAATATTGACATTGCTTCCTCTATGCCTAATGGTAATGTTGCCTTTGATAATGATACTCAGTCCATAATAATGGAATCTAAGGCTAATAATGATATGGGGCAGATACCTACTAATATTGATAATATAATGCAACCAGACGATGATAGTGCTTTCTAAGATACTTAGGCGAATAACTTTATTGTTATTATTAGTATTCGGTGTAACTAATTGCGTATTTGCTAATTATATACTAATACCGATGGATGATAATCAAAAAAATCATCTAAAAGCGTATGGTATTGCGTACGCTACTTTGCAAAAAGAAATCGATGTTGATTGGTTACTTAATTATCGTGGCGGTAGTTTTGCTATGGAGGAGAATAGTGAGATAGTTAGGTTGTGCAAACTAAGGGGCGTTAGTTATGATTTGATTTCTAATGCGGCGTATAATGGTATTGTTATGGAGATATCTGATCCTGAGATTAATATGGACGTAGTTAAGTTGCAAAAAGCACCAAAGATTGCCGTTTATTCTCCAAAAAGTAAGCGACCTTGGGACGATGCCGTTACGCTTGTATTGACTTACGCCGAGATACCTTACGATGTTATCTATGATGAGGAGGTTCTTTCTGATGCTCTGCCTATGTATGATTGGTTACATCTTCATCATGAGGATTTTACAGGTCAGTATGGCAAATTCTGGGGAGCCCATCGCAATGCTAAATGGTATAAGGACGAACAGAATTATCAAGAGAACTTAGCCTATTCGCTTGGCTATAAGAAAGTTTCGAAGGAAAAGTTAGCCGTTGCGAAAAAGATTAGAGATTTTGTTCTTGGTGGCGGATTTATGTTTGCTATGTGCTCTGCTACTGATTCTTACGACATTGCTTTGGCAAGTGAGAACGCAGATATTTGTGCTGAGATGTTCGATGGTGATAGAATGGATCCAGATGCTCAATATAGATTGAATTATGATAATTGTTTTGCATTCAAAGGCTTTCATATTGAGGTAAATCCGAGTATTTATCGTTTGTCTGATATAGATATTCCTTCCGATCGTCAAACTAAGATTAAGGAGCAGGACGATGTCTTTGCATTGTTTGATTTTTCGGCTAAATGGGATTGGATTCCTACTATGCTAACTCAGTGTCATAAGCGAGTTATCAAAGGTTTCTACGGACAAACGACTGCTTTTCGCAAACAATTTCTGAAAAGTAACGTACTTGTTTTGGGTGAGAACAAATCTTATAATGAGGTTAAATATATTCATGGTGATTATGGCAAAGGTACTTGGACTTGGTTGGGAGGACATGACCCTGAGGATTATAGACATTTTATTGGCGACCCACCTACCGATTTGGAGTTGTATCCTAATAGTCCTGGTTATAGATTAATCCTAAATAATATCTTATTCCCTGCCGCCAAAAAGGAAAAACACAAAACCTAAAACACGCTTTTAAGTATTATTTCTTTCCAACAGCGCCTACTAAACGACCATTCTTAAAATATAGTGTTTCCTTCTTGCCATGGTAGATACTATCCACAGGGTTAGGATTACTTTCGGTAGTCATATCTCGAATAACCTTGTAATCCATACGTTTCTGCTCTTTTTTTTCATTTATCTTTGTGAAAATAGTAGAAATTACAGCAGACGTTGTAAGTATTGATAATATCATTATTTCCCATTCTCTTTTTGTGAATTTTTTCATAATTTTTCAATGTCTTCTATTTCAAAATAAGGGACATTGAAAGCAGTTATCTGCTCGCCTACTAGATGATAAAGAAAAGAACGATTTTCTATAAATTCATTAGGAATATGATTTATATAATTAAAACCTAGTGTATCTATAGTAAATTCTTTGTCGTTTATTGTAACGTCAAAAGGAATAGGATCATAAAGAACCTCTACTTCCCAACCAATTACATGTTTTCCAGTTTCGTTTAACATTTCATCTACTTTTACATGCTCTGTAGAATGTATATTATCATGGATATCTTTAGCTGTTACAATCGTACTTATGATTCCCCATATTTTTTTGCAAATTTCCAAAGAAATTTCCAAGGAACTGTCATTTGAGCTATATTATTGATTTGAGGTTTTAAAATAGTAATATTATTATTATCAAACTCAAATACATTGCTGTTATCTTTTTTCCCAATTACTTTAAATTCGTTTTGTAAACAAGAAGCATTAAAACCAAATACAATCTTATCAATTCCACGATCATACCTTTTTGATGATTCAGCAAAAGTGCAAATTTGTCCTAACTCATTTTGCCACAATGAAGCTGTTCTAATAGTGGCATTGTCTTCTACCATGGTGCAAATTTACATATTTTTTTAAATTCTGCAAAATATTTTGCTAAAAAAATAATATGTAGGATATTTTTATTTAGTAAATCTTTGTTAGTCAGTTATAAAACTTTTTGAGTATTACTAGATAATATTAATAATTTTGATAATTATGTGAGTTTTAGAATTGTCTTAATACCTCGTTTAGAGATGTTTTCTTGTCGGTGGATTCTTTTCTTTTGCCGATAATTAAAGCACAATTGACGTTGTAATCTCCACTCGGAAAATGTTTTACATAACTTCCTGGTACAACTACTGCATTCTTCGGCACAAAACCTTTGTAGATAACCTCTTTGTCGCCCGTTACGTCTATTATCTTCGTTGAGGCTGTGATAGTTGTACCTGCTCCCAAGACAGCACCTTCGCTTACAATCGTCCCCTCAACTACTATGCAACGAGATCCTATAAAGCAATGATCTTCTATTATAACTGGCTTAGCACCAACAGGTTCTAATACGCCACCAATACCAACTCCGCCTGCCAAATGCACATTTTTACCAATCTGTGCACAAGAACCGACCGTAGCCCAAGTATCTACCATAGTGCCTTCATCAACGTATGCCCCTATGTTCACAAAAGACGGCATCAAGACCACATTCTTGCCCAAGTAAGAACCATATCGAGCCACCGATCCTGGTACTGCACGCACTCCCCAGTTAACATAATCCTTTTTCAAAGGCACTTTGTCGGCGTATTCGATATTACCGATTTGCGATGTTTCTACCTTATTTATAGCAAAATACAAAAGAATTGCTTTTTGTATCCACCCATTTACTTGCCATGCATCATTAACCTTCTCGGCAACTCTTATCTCGCCACGATTCAATAGTGCAATCGCATCATTAATATCATTTATTATTTTTCTATCTGCTAACAAAGACCTGTCTTCCCAAGCCTTTTCGATTAAATCAATATCTACTAACATAATAGTTTTCTGTTTTTTTTGTTATTCCACTACTAATCCTCTAAACGCAAAAACATACTAACTTATTACTCATTCCTCTTAAAATAAAATTAGACTTTATCAGAATAAAGTTAGACTTTATTAAAATAATATTAGACTTTATCCGAATAATCTTTGATATTATTTTATCAAGGTGAGAGGATAGGAAAATAGGAAAAAGAGTGGAATAAGTTAGAATGAAAAGTGCTTTTGTTAACTAAATATTTTAGCATTCTTTTCTTATTATCAAAATAAAATTGTACTTTTGCAGTCGAATAAAAAACATATAAGCGATAGTTAAATAAAAGACTAATAAAGAAATAAGGGCAGAGTGTTGAGAAAAATAGGAAGATTATGAAAGACAACAATAAGAAAAAAGAAAATAAAGAAACTCCTATGTTTGTGAATAGAGATTTGTCTATTCCTTCAATAGAATATAGAAAATGGTTAGCAGACTTGAAGGTTCGTTATCGTCAATCTCAGATAAAAGCTGCAATAAAAGTAAATGATGAAATGTTACGTTTTTATTGGTCTCTAGGTCGAGATATAATGATAATGAAAGCCGAGACGACTTGGGGTAGTGGAGTTGTGAAAAATCTTAGTTTGGATTTGCAACATGAATTTCCAAATAGCAAAGGATTGTCATATTCAAATCTCAAATACGCAAGACAATGGTATGCGTTTTATCAGCCAAAAGATATAAATCGCCAACAGGTTGTTGGCGAATTGCCTGAACTTTTTGGGTATGTTCCTTGGGGGCATCATATTACTATAATATCCAAGACCAAAACGATAGAAGAAGCCATGTTTTATATTCATCGGGTTGTGGAGGAAAATATGAGTCGTGAATCGCTAAATCGTAGCATTGAATCGCATTTGTTTGAAAAAATAGGCAAAGCGGTTACAAACTTTTCTGATAAATTACCGATAGTACAAGGGCATTTGGCTCATGATATTTTGAAAAGTCCATACAATTTGGACTTTATGGAAATGCAAAAAGAGTATAGCGAGAGAGAGTTTGAGAATAAACTTTCTCATCATATTACAGAGTTTCTTCTTGAATTAGGACAAGGATTTGCTTATGTGGCAAGACAAAAAGAACTTGTTATGCCATCGGGAAAGACTTATCGTCCTGATATGATTTTTTATCATATTAAATTGAGATGTTATGTTGTAGTAGAACTGAAAGTGGTGGATTTTGAGCCGGAGTTTGCAGGTAAACTTAATTTTTATGTTTCTGCCGTAGATGAGTTAATGAAAGGGGTCGATGATAATCCTACAATTGGGCTGCTAATATGTAAGCGTAAGGATGATATGATTGTTGAGTGGGCTTTTAGGGGTGTTGATCGTCCGTTGGGAGTAGCTGAATATGAAAATGAAATTCAAAAAGCTGTGGAAATGCTTCCGACTCCGGATGAGATAAGAGAAAATCTTAAAGTAGAGACGGAAAAAGAAAAGATGGATAATATTAATTAATATGGGATAATAGATAAGAAATTTTTAACATTTGTTTTTTACGACAAATAGGGAAAATAGAACATTTTTGAGAGATGGAATTTTGGGGTATTTGATGTTACTAAAATAAAACGCCATTTCATCGAAATAAAACGCCCATTTATTCGGATAAAACGCCCAAATATTTTGATAAAACGCCACTTTATTTTGATATTATCAATCAGATAGTTAGAGAGATAAAAAGTTACTATTTGGAGAGAATGGTTTAGTCTCTCAATGAGGGACGAATAGGGAAAATAGAACATTT
The DNA here is from genome assembly GCA_963588535.1 of Erysipelotrichaceae bacterium. Lineage (GTDB taxonomy): Bacteria > Bacteroidota > Bacteroidia > Bacteroidales > P3 > Scybalousia_A. The sequence continues at coordinate 20,693 of CAVAII010000174.1, forward strand.
TTAATTTTTGAATAATGAACGATACTGACAATAGAATTATGAGAAGGTTTTAGAGGATTTATTAATAAATTTTGGTTATTAAGGGAGAAAATATGCGAAATATTTATTGGATTTATGGAAATAAAAGAGGGTGGAGTAAGATATGGAAAGAAAAATATTTTATTATAAATCAAAAAATTATGGAGAGGAAGAATTATTTTTTCGGTTTATATTTTGGTAGTAAGAATAAAAGTAGTATCTTTGCAAACGCAAAATGGCGGGGTAGCTCAGTTGGTTAGAGCGTCGGATTCATAACCCGGAGGTCACGAGTTCAATTCTCGTCCCCGCTACTACAAAGTTTCTTATAGATAATCAAAAAGTTATCATAATATTTCTTAAAAACTTTCACTTGAAGACACTTAGTCTGAATGAAAGTTATTTTTATTTTATCCCAAAACAAGAATTTTCTAATAGAAATAATAAGTCTAAAAACACAGAAACTAAGACCAAGAAAATAAGAATAGATGTTAGACGTCGAAAGGGGAGAATGCGTTTTGGATATGGTCAATTCGTGGTGGTGTGTTAGGAACAACGGTTATTGAAACTACATCAAAACGAGCCTCCAAGTCTATATTATAACGCCGTAAGTAATTGTCTGCTACCTGAATAATTAGTTGTTGTTTCTTTTTGTTTACTGCCTCGTATGGTTGCCCAAAGAAATCTGTTGAACGCTCTTTAACCTCCACAAATACAATAGTATTCTTGTCTCGTGCTATTATGTCAATCTCGTTTTTGTTATGAACATAGTTTCTGGCTAAGATTCTATAACCTTTGTTTTGCAGAAACTCTACTGCAGTGTTCTCTCCTTTTTGTCCAATATTGTGAGTAGATGGCTGTTCCATTGTCGTTTTTTCTGTTTTTTAGTCCTTAGATTATTGTCTTTTGTTGTCCTTTTAAGAAAGTCTTTTTGTTTTTCTTTATATACTTTTTGCAAAAATACAAAGATTATTTGTAACTTTGCCGTTTGAAAAAACTTTTTTTTAGACTTTGAAGAAAATAGATAAACTCATATTGAAATCATATTTAGGGCCGTTGTTATTGACTTTTTCGATATCAATGTTTGTCTTAGTTATGACTTTTTTATGGCGAAAGATAGAGACGTTGATAGGTAAAGGCTTGGAGTTCTCGACTTTAATGGAGTTGTTTGCCTACGCTGCCGCTACAATGGTACCTATGGCGTTGCCGTTGAGTATTCTTTTGGCTTCGATAATGACACTCGGCAATTTCGGTGAGAGATATGAGTTGGTGGCTATGAAAAGTGTGGGGTTGTCCTTGTGGAGAGTGTTTCGGCCGTTGTGGATATTGTCGTTAGGTTTTTCTATTTTGGCTTTCTATTTTGCAAGTTGGGTAATACCGGCGGCAGACCTAAAAACCAAACAGTTAGCAGCAGATATCAAGGACAAAAAACCTACGGTTAATATACGTCCGAATGAGTTTTATACCCAAATATCTTCATACGTTATAAGGGTAAATAAGAAGGATAAGAAAACTAATTATATGTACGATGTGATTATCTATAATCATAGCAAAGGTATTGGTAATACGGAAGTTATCAAGGCTGATAGTGGTTATATGTACACATCTTCGGATAGTCAGACGATGATTTTTAAGTTGTATGACGGAGAAGTTTTTTCTGAAAGCACAAGTGGTAGGGATTACAGGACAAGACCTTTGACGAGAATCAAGTTTAAGCAACAGATTCTGCGTTTTGATGTGAGTGATTTTGCGATGCAAAAGAGTAGTGAGGACAAATATTCTGATTCTTATAAGGTATTAGGGGCTCCAAAACTCTATTCGAGGATAGATTCTTTGACCTCGCTATCAGAAAAAGACAAGAAAACATACAGAGATAAACTATTCGATTTCTTTACCTTAGATACTAAGACGAGGAACTCACAACAGACTAACTTAAAGTATGATTACTATAAGGATTATTCGAATTTGGACGCAGAGAAAAAGAATGTTATTGAGAATTATACCAAGACTACGACAAGGCTTTTGATGGAAGATTATGGTAATCATTTAGAATTGGAAAAATATGACACAGAATATATTACAAGACACTGGATAGAGTTCTATCGTAAGTTTACTCTTTCTATTGCTTGCATTATTCTGTTTTTTATTGGGGCACCTCTGGGTTCTATTATTCGCAAAGGTGGGTTGGGAATGCCAGTTGTGGTGTCTATTATAGCATTTGTGATTTATTATGTGATAGGTATGATAGGCGAGTCGGCAGCCAAGGGAGGTAGTCTTTCTCCTTTGATTGCTATGTGGTTATCTTCTATTATTTTCTTGCCGATAGGATTGTTTCTTACCTTGAAAGCGACTACGGATAGCAAAATGTTTTCTTGGGAGAATTGGCAAAAGATATTTAAGAAAATAGTTGATTGCCTAAGGTTTAGAGGGAAAAGAGTTGATAATAAATAAGAGGGAGAAGGAAAGAGAAAAGATTTTTTTGATTTGATAACAATTTTTAAGAAAACTAAATAGAAAATGAATATACTCCAATTTTGCTACAAGCCTCCTTATCCTGCTGTTGATGGTGGGTCGATAGGTATGTATAGTATCGGTCAGGGGCTAACAAATATGGGACACAGAATTAAGGTATTGACTTTTTATTCGGATAAAAATCCATTCGATAAGGAGTTGTTGCCACAAAACTATATTGATACTTATTCTCCTGAGGGTGTTTATGTTAATCTAAAACCAAATATTTTCGATGCGTTGTTGTATGTCTTTATTGCAAAGAGTTATGTAGTGGAGAGATTTGTGTCTAATAAGATGAAAGCCAAACTAATCAAGGTGTTGCAAGAGGAGAAATGGGACGTTGTGCAGATAGAGAGTATTAACCTTGCGTCATATATACCGATTATTAGACAATATTCTAAGGCTGTGATAGGTTTTCATTGTCCTAATGTGGAGCATCTTATATGGCAGAGAGTTTATAAGAATGAGAAGAGAAATATTTTCAAACGTTGGTACTTGAAGAACACTGCTCAGAATATGAAATACTATGAAAGAATGCATATCAACGATTTTGATGTAATCTTTCCCTTAACAGAGGTCGATGCTAACTATTTTAAGCAGTTTGGTTGTAAGAAACCTTGTCATATTGTGCCTATTGGATTTGATATTCCCGAAGATCTACCCGATGTTATGCAAGAAGAGAATTCTTTGTTTCATATAGGGAGTATGAATTGGTTTCCTAATGAGCAGGGATTGAAATGGTTTCTTAATGATGTTTGGGAAAAAGTTTTGAGTCTTTCACCCGAGGTGCATTTCTATTTAGCAGGACGACATATTTCTTCATATTTTACTAATGATAAGTGGAAGAATGTAAATATTGTGGGCGAAGTGTCTGATAGTACTATGTTTATGTGTAGCAAACAGATAATGGTAGTTCCTTTGTTGAGTGGTAGTGGGATTAGAATCAAGATTTTGGAGGCTATGAGTTTATCTAAGGCTATTGTTGCCACAAGTATTGCTGCCGAAGGTATAATGTACGAGGAAGGTAAGAATATCCTGATTGCTAATACTCCACAAGAGTTTGCCGAGTGCATCAAAAAACTTTTGGACGATAAACAATATTGCAAACAATTGGGCGATAACGCTGCCGAGTTGATAAAAGAAAAATATTCGACCACAGAAATAGCCAAAAGTGTTATAACAGAATACGATAAACTTCTAAATAACTAAGAGAAGATGAATATTCTTGTTTTTTTGCCGAGATTTCCGTATCCGTTAGACAAAGGAGATAAATTGAGAGCCTTTAATCAAATCAAAGAGTTGTCTCAAAATAATGATATATACTTATTTGCACTAGCGAGAAACGAGATAAAACAAGAAGATCTTAATCTCGTAAAACAATATTGTAAGGATATATTTATTCAAAGGCTTAGTTTAGGGGGGATTTTGCTGTATTTGTTACGATGTTTATTTACTAATCTACCCTTACAAGTAGCATTATTTACAACCAATAAAGCCAAAAAGAATTTCTTCTATTATTTTGATACACATTCTTTTGATGCTGTTTATTTCCAGTTTGTACGGAGTATAGAATATGCTAAAGTTGTTAAAAAGAAAACATATTCTAATGTTGCTAAGAGAAAGAATCCGAACACAAGATTAGTACTTGATTTCCAAGATTGTCTATCTATGAATATGTATAGACGTGCTAAGATTTCGTCCTTAGTAATGAGGCTGTTATTACAAGAAGAGGCTCGCAGATTAAGACTATACGAAAGAAAATGTTTGTTTCTTTTTGATGCGACAACTATTATTACCGAAAAAGATAGAGATTGTATTGTCTCAAAAAAGAAAGATGAGATCAAGATAATAGCCAATGGAGTCGATAAATCTTTCTTTTCGTACAATAAAACGCAAGAAAAAGAGTATGAAATAATATTTTCGGGCAATATGTCCTACAAACCTAATATTGTGGCAGCTAAATATTTGATTAATTGTATTATGCCGTTAGTTTGGAAGGCGAGACCTAAGGTTAAAGTTTGTTTAGCAGGTAGTTCTCCCACAAAAGAGGTGCTGGATTTAAGGAGTGATAGAGTAGAGGTTACGGGTTGGGTCGAGGATATGCGAGAATATTATAGCAAAAGTTTGATTTATGTGGCACCAATGCAGATAGGGACGGGCTTACAAAACAAGTTGTTAGAAGCAATGGCGATGCAATTGCCGTGTATTACGACTCCGATTGCTTTTTGTGCCTTGAATGCAAAAGAAGACCAACAAATACTTGTAGGAAAAGACGAAAAAGAGTTGGCTTTACTTATCTTGAAGTTATTAGACAACAAGACGTTAAGAGAAAGTATAGCAAAAGAAGGAAATAGTTTTGTAAGAGAGAATTATTCTTGGCAGAAATCGACTTTGGAGTTAGAAAAATTGTTAGCAAAAGGGTAGTTTGAAGAAGAAAATCAATATTTTTTTTGCTTAAATTAGGTGTAATTTACATAAATATTGTATTTTTGCACATCAAAAAAAGAAGAAAACATAAAATTAATTAGGTAAAACTATATAAAATTAAAGTAAAGATGGCAGAAAAAACAAGGTATTCAGACGAAG
>CAVAII010000175.1:0-1994 GCA_963588535.1 Erysipelotrichaceae bacterium
GTTTTATAGTTTTCCAATTATCATTATAACTAACTCTATATTCTATTATATATAAGTTCGTCTTTATTTCTATTCTGTTTCTCTTTTATTCTATTATTCTTTGTTTTTCTTTATAGCAAGTTTAGCAAATTTCAATACTAAGGTCTTTTCATCTTCATAATCGTCAAACTTTACAACTGCTCGTTTGTCTCTTGACTGTTCATAGATTTCTAAAACCTTACCTATTCCAAATTTTATGTGCTTAACTATCATTCCTTCTTGTATTTCGTCTATCTGAGGACTAAACCAATCTTGATCATCCTTGATTTTCTTATTCAATCTTATGATATTATTAGACGGTTTGGTTATTGTATTGTATCTTAATGAGGACAAAGGCTGTTTTTTCTTCAAAACAATTTTCTCATTTACCCTTTCGTCAAAGATATTGCTTATTGTATTCTCCTCTACTGCCTTATCGTAAGAGATATATCGTTTGTCTATTTCCTTTACAAAACGACTTGTCTCGCAAAATATTGTTTCCCCATAACGATATCTAACAGTTGCCGAGGTAAGTATAAGATGTTTCTTCGCCCTTGTTAAAGCCACGTAAAACAATCGTCTTTCCTCCTCTATATTATCCGCCGAGGCTATATTCATCATAGACGGAAATAGATTCTCTTCCATTCCGCTAACAAAGACTGTATCAAACTCCAAGCCCTTTGAAGCATGTACTGTCATAAGTTTTACTTTGTTGTCATCTTCTTCTGATTCTTCGGCTTCGTCTGTGCTTGTCATCAAAGAGACTTGTTGCAAAAAGACATCCAGGGTTTTATCCTTTATAGAGATCTGCTCTCCCGTTAAGGCATCTATAATATTCTCTTGTTCGTCTTCAACAAAAGATTTCAAGGAACTGCGAAATTCTTCTATATTCTCTATTCTATCTTTGTCTGCTTCGTCTCTTAGTAGTCTTAAATCCTCTTCTATTCCAGATCGTTTGATAATATCATTACCCAAATCGTAAGCATTTTCTTCCTTTACTCGTAAAGAAAATATTTTTATCATAGTACAGAAGTTCTGCAACTCACTAATTGACTTCAAAGATAGTTTAAAAGGATTGTTTATCTCCAAACGCTCCACCATAGCGAATAAAGAACATCTGTTTGTTTGAGCGGCTAACTTTAATCTGTCCATTGTTACCTTACCAATTCCCCTCGAAGGATAATTGATTATTCTCTCAAACGCCTCATTGTCATCATTATTCACCACTAATCGCATATAAGCAATACAATCTTTGATCTCCTTACGAGCATAGAAAGACGTACCGCCATATATTATATAAGGTATGTTTTTTAGTCTTAGACAATCTTCCAAAGATCTTGATTGCGAGTTGGTACGATACAAGATAGCAATATCTCTATAATCTTCGTTTCTGGAAACAAAGTATTTGATTCTTTGCGATATGTATTCGGCTTCCTCTCTATCGGACGGGAGGGCAGCATAAATCAATTTATCTCCACTTTGATTATTTGTAAATAGATGTTTTGGGATTTGATGCTCGTTATTTTCTATTACACTATTAGCAGCGTTGATAATATTCTGTGTAGAACGATAATTCTCCTCTAATTTATAGATTGTAGCATCGGGGTAATTACTACGGAAGTTAAGAATATTCTCAATAGTCGCCCCACGAAAAGAATAAATACTTTGAGCATCGTCTCCAACCACACAGATATTGCGATAATATTCGGCTAATTTCTTAACAATCAAATATTGTGCAAAGTTAGTATCTTGATACTCGTCCACCAAAATATATTGAAACCTATGTTGATATTTTTCTAATACGTCCTTACAATCTCTAAACAATACATTGATATTAAACAATATATCATCGAAATCCATTGCCATTGCTTGTCGCAATCTATTCTGATAAACGGCATAAACACGAAACGTTAGCGGTATTCTTGCTAACTCGTCCTCATTTCTTGCCTCTATATTTTTCTCATAATCCGCCGGAG
>CAVAII010000175.1:2004-6335 GCA_963588535.1 Erysipelotrichaceae bacterium
GAACAAAGCACACTTTGCCATAGAGATTCTTTTCATAATCTTGTCCTTTTTGTATACTTTGTCGTCAAGATTCATCTCCTTAATAATAGTACCTAACAAACGCTTAGAATCTTCGTCGTCATAGATAGTATAATTAGAGTTATAACCGATTCGATAGCCATCAATACGCAAGATTCTTGAGAAAATACTATGAAAAGTCCCCATTAAGATGGCTTTGGATTTGATACCAACCAAACCAATAACTCTATCTTGCATTTCTTTTGCGGCTTTGTTAGTAAAAGTTAGTGCCATAATAGAATAAGGTGAGACTCCTATCTCCAACAAATGAGCAATACGATAAGTAAGTGTTCTTGTCTTGCCACTACCTGCACCGGCTACTATAAGAATAGGACCCTTTGTTTGTTCGGCTGCTTGCCTTTGTATATCGTTTAATGATTCGGTTACCATTATTGTTTAGCAAAATTTAAAAATCTTTCTCCTCGAAATTACGAAATCTTGTGTTAATCTTAGAATCTTTTAAATCCAATGAATTATTTCTTATACTACGTTTGTTTTTCAACTCATTAAATATTACCCATGCCAAAAGCAAACAAAGAGATACGACAACCCAAATCCAAGATATGTCCGTAGTCTCAGGCATTTGGTTAGTACGCACAAATAACCACAATGGAATACAAGCAATAGTATTATTCAAGGCATGAAATAACATACTTGTCCAAAGCCTTCCGCTATACTGATAAAGAAGTCCCAAAACAAGACCCATCAATAGACGAGCGACAAAATTCTGTGCGTCAAAATGGATAAAAGAGAATATTGCTGCCGTTATAAAGATACCTGCCAAAGCACTGCGTGTCCAAGAGATTATAAACTTTTGCATAAATCCTCGAAAGAACAATTCTTCGCATATTCCAGGTACTATTGCCAAACAAATTATTATCTTCACTAAGCCCACATAACTACCGTCCATCATATTAATTAATAGTTTTGTGCTTTGGGTGTCTTCTACTGATACAGAATTAACTAATGGTGCCGAGATTGCAAGTAACAAAAGGACAACAAACACCCACCCTATTCTAAAATTCTGATGCAATATCGCCTTTGCTTCACCCATTTGCCGATAGATGTACCAAAACCAAAAAGTAGTGCCACCAAACAAGAGAATAGTTGATAAGGCTTGCATATACAAAGCAGTAGAAGGTGCGATAATCAATGCAATAGCACAAACCGTAACACTAATTATGAAAACTATTGCAGCCAATAACAACATTCCAAACGCTTTGTAATGATAGGGTGCATTAGTATCAAAAATTCTTAATCCCTTTGTCTCTTTCATATTGTGTAATAATTCTTTTATTCTAATTCTTTTTCTTGCTAAATACTCATTTGACCTTGCAAAGATAATATATTTTTTTCGTTCCCTTACCTACGAAAGCAATTTTTTTTCGTTTCCACAGAATAATATCAAAAGTTATCGAAATAAAATCAGTACTTATCAAAATATTATCAGTATTTATTGAAATATTATCAGTACTTATTGAAATATTATCAGTATTTATTTTGATAATATCTGATATTATTCGGATAATATTTGATTTTATTTTGATAATATTAGACTTTATTCGAATAATATCTAACTTTATTTTGGTAAATATAAGAAAAACCTAAACAGTACTAAATAACAATACTTTATTGTTAGATAATAACAAACAATTATTAGATAATAGTTACACAAATAATAAGATAAAGAAAAGCAAAACCCCTACCACCATTTCAATACTTAATGTTGGTGACAATAGATCTTTCTTTTGCTAATCTTTTCTATTCTTTAATACTCTTCGTCGTTAAAAAAGAAATCTTCCTTAGTAGGATAATCTGGCCATATATCTTCTATTGAGTCGTATACGTCACCTTCGTCCTCTATTTCCGAAAGATTTTCTATTACTTCCAAAGGTGCACCTGTTCTTTGTGCATAATCTATTAAGTCTTCCTTAGTTGCTGGCCAAGGAGCGTCTTCCAAATGTGATGCTAATTCTAATGTCCAATACATAATTTATATTCTTTTGATTAATCTTTAATATCAAAACTTTTCTCTAACGAGAGATTTTTTTTCTTATTGTATTAGTATGTACTTTTTTTGTTTTTACTTGCTTGTTAGTTGTGTAAAATACAATGTTTCAACAAAGTATTTACATTTCCTTATAGAATGTCTCACTTAGATTCTTCTTTTTCATCGTATAACGAGCAAGTGTAAAAAGATAATCACTCAAACGATTGATGTATTTCAATATTATTGGATTCTGTGGATAAGTGTCGTTACACTTTACTAATAATCTTTCACATCTTCTTGTTTGAGTTGTGGCATAATGTAACAACGTTGCAGTACGAGATTTAGAAGGAATAATAAAATTCTTTAATGGTGGCATCTGCTCGCTCATTTCGTCTATCTTACGCTCCAAGAACTCCACATCTGTCTCTCTTATCTTAGACATCTTATCCAACCACTCATCCTTTTCGCAAGCCACTATACTCTCTATTACAAACAAATGATGCTGAATAGTAATGATATCGAACATCTCTTTTTCCTTTGGTAGATAAGTAGTAATGTATCCAAGAAGTGCTACCAACTGATCCATCTCTCCATACGTCTCTACTCTAATATCGTACTTCTTTACTCTTGTTCCGCCAACTAACGAAGTCATTCCTTCATCGCCTTTTTTAGTATAAATCATTTTGTTTGTATTTTCTAATTTTATTACTCTAAATCTTGTATTGCAACGTCTTATTATTATCTATATAGATAGAATTTTTCTTTTTTTATTCTTGTCTTTTGTCTATATAAACTCGGATTAATCAATATTATTCTCTTTTTCCTTCTATATAAACACAGATTAAATAACAGAACTCTTTTTTTCTATCTATATAAACTCTAATTAACCAATAGGATTAATATTTTCTACCGATACTATCTCAGGAATTGCGTCCTTAATAGCCAATTCTACATTCTGTTTTAGGGTCATTAATGCGTATGGACAAGAACCACAATGCCCTTGAAGTTCTACATTAACTATTTTGTCCTCTGTTAGAGATACAAAACGGATATCACCTCCATCTTGTTGCAAATAAGGTCTTATCTGTTCAACTGCATTCTTTACCTTTGCTTCTAATATTTGTCTTTCTTGTGGTGTCATTCTTACCAATGTTTTATTTGTTAGTAATTTCTTTTGTCTTCTCTACAACTTTGTGTGCTAAGGACATAAATGCCTGTGCTTCGGAAGTAGAAAATAGCATTGAGATAGGATTGCCACTATCATTGCACTCGGACATTTGTTCGCTAATCGGAATTTGTTCCAATAACTCAATACCCAATTCTTCTGCTAATTTCTTTGCACCATCCTTACCAAAGATAAAATATTTCTTCTCGGGCATATCATTAGGTGTAAAGTAAGCCATATTTTCTACCAAACCAAGTACAGGGATTTTGATTTGAGCATCGGTAAACATATTAACTGCTCGGCGAACATCTGCAACTGCCAATTGTTGTGGCGTACAAACAAAAATACTTGCTGTTGGGTGGAAAGATTGTATTAAGGTTAGTTGGATATCTCCTGTTCCTGGAGGCATATCTAAGATTAAGAAATCTAATTCTCCCCACGCTGTCTCGCTAATCAATTGTGTTAGGGCGTTAGATGCCATAGGTCCTCTCCACATTAGTGCAGCACTTTGGTCAACCATAAAGCCTACACTCATCAACTTAATACCATATTTCTCAATTGGTATCATTCTTTCCTCGCCCTCTATCTCGGTTGCCATAACTTCTGGATTCTCTACATTAAATAATGTAGGGATACTCGGACCATAAACATCGGCGTCAGCCAAACCTACTCTATATCCTTCTTTTGCTAAAGACAAGGCAAGATTAGCACTAACTGTGCTTTTACCTACACCACCTTTGCCGCTACCTACAGCAATTAGGCAATGTATTTTCTCCATTGCTTTATTTATTTTTTCCTGTTTCTTCTTTTGTTCCTCAAACGGATTCATAATTTTTTATTCCTTTTTATTATTATAATCTTTCGTAAATTGGTTTGCAAAAGTACAAAAATTTTCTATTCTCTCCTATTTTTCTTAAAAATATTTACTTTTCTTTATCTTTTTATTGCATTTTTCTATTTTTTTGTTTTCTTCTTTTCGTCTTCGCCTTTAGACTTCCTAATTTTTAACTCTATAAGGCATAGAGATAAAAAAAGAAGGTCTAAGTAAGAAACCAAAAAGATGTTACGAAAATCTATGATAAGGCATTATTATAATAAGGAATAGAGAGGGTTTTGGAG
>CAVAII010000176.1:0-6388 GCA_963588535.1 Erysipelotrichaceae bacterium
CTCGCCACCTTATTTTTGCCACTCCTCATATTATTTCAAAAAAATCCCATTTTTTACTCAAAAAAATCCCATTTTTTTACTGAAAAAATCCCATTTTTTTGATGAAAAAGTGGGGAGTGGCAAAATTCTTCTCCCTTCTGGCAACGAGAACCTCCCTAGTGGCAAAAATCTAATGAAGGATTCGAACGAGAGAATAAAGGGTTAGGATAATTAAATAAAGGGTTGAAGTGGTTTGATGAGAAGAAAGAAAACTATTTACCTCTGCCTTGAAAGATAATTAAGAAGGTGTAGAGAAGGATCTTGATATCGGTGGCAAAAGACATATTCTCCAAATACAACAAATCGTACTTCATTCTCTCAACCATCTGATCGACAGAGTCAGCGTAACCAAATTTGACCTGTCCCCAAGACGTCATTCCGGGTTTTATTTTCTGTAAGAGTTTGTATTCAGGGGCTATCTTGACAATTTGATCAATGTAATATTTTCTCTCAGGCCTTACGCCGACCATACTCATCTCGCCCGTAAGAACATGCCAAAACTGCGGCGTCTCGTCCAATCGTACCTTACGCATAAAACGTCCGAAAGGCGTAATTCTCGGATCGTTATCACCATGAGATAACATAGGTCCGTTCTTCTCGGCATCCGTGTACATAGAACGGAACTTGTACATCTTGAATGGCTTACCATTCTTGCCAATACGTTCGTGCGAATAAAGGATAGGTCCCTTTGAGGTGCATTTGATAATAATGGCTGTCAGGATATAAAAAGGTATAAGGATAATTATCGCAACCACTGCACAGACAATATCAAAACCTCGTTTAAGAGTAAATTCCCATGGCTCCATTCCATTCTGCACTATCTTAACCAACGGAACGGAGAAGATAGCGTTAAGTTTAATGCTTCCAATCAAATAGTCCTTACGGTTAGATGGCATAAACAACTCAACATCGGGCTGTTGTACGGCAAAAATTATATTGTATATCTCGTTAATGTAGGCCTTGTCCAAGATAATTATTATCTCCTTTATATCCTTCTGCTCTATTATCGCCTGCAAATTAGTTACCTTGCCAAGATACTCAAGTTTGCCGTCCAGTTTGTCAAAAGATTTGTCCTCCAAAGTCATATATCCTTTGAATATATAGCCCGAAGAGATCTCTTGATTGCAGATTTCGTTATATAGTTTGAGGGCTTTGTTCTCGTTACTTGTGATAATCAAGGTACCAAAACCGATTTTGCCGTTATGAACTCTATGAACCGTAATCGTAGTTAGCACCAAACGTGGTATATAGGTAAGAGTAAAGTGCAGAACAAACAATATGATAAAGGTAAAATAATAATTCTTGTACGTAGATACATAATCGTCCAAAAGGAAGGCGAAAAACAAGACGATAACTCCTAAAACGCTTATGATAAAAGTCTGTCCCAAGTCTCTAAGACGAGATTTCTTAAAGACATTTCTATACGCCCCGCTCCCCCAATACAAAGACAACCAGAACAATGGCACAAAGGCTATACCACGATAGAAGTTAGCGTCAGCAAAGACCAGATTAACATCGTTAAACTGATTGCTTTCTATGGTAATCTTACGGAAAATGAAAAAGATAGTCCAAGCAATAGTAGCAGAGAGGTAGTCTGCTATCACATATTTTGCTATTTGACGTTTCTTATTCATTATCTATAAGTGCTTTTATTATTGTGCAACGGTTACAAGTTTGATATTATCCACATGAACAAAACCTTTTGGATTGTTGCTACTATTTACAGGCATAAACCATAACTTAAATGGGTTGTTATTGATATTTGCCCAGACTTTTCCTAAGGTTATGTACATCTTTTGCCAATTGCGTTTGTCGTTTGGTTTATATAGAGTGGAATAGTTAGCACCCATTCTAACGCTACTAATATAATAGTTCTGTGCCTCCGAAGATGCTTGTCCGTAAATCCCCACTTCGAATGGTATGTTCGAACAATAGTCAAATTCTAACATCATTGTCTTGTTACCAGTGCCGACAATACTGTCCTTAGTTATGATCTTGAAATTATCTTTCGAGGAAGTAGAATAGAAAGCACCGCATCTATTACCATAAGCAACCGAGTCCTTGCTACTAAGTAGGTTCATTCGACAAGCCAAAGCAGAGTCCGTTATGGCAGCATTAGTAAATGGATTAAAGGTGTCTTCGAAAAATATTCTCTTGCATATACTTGTACTTGTGGTATAGGAGACTGTTTTCGTATGTATTGTATCTATTTTGCCTTCTTCTAATTCTATGGTGTCCTTTGCTGTAGTGTAGAAGACATAATAGGCTCTTGTGGCGTTCATACCATTCAACTTAACGACAGGCTCTAACTCTATTACGCATTTGCCTTTCTTTAGTAACGGAATCAGCAAAGTGCCGTCCTTACCTAAGGTATATACTCCCATATTGTCTTGTCTACCATCGGCAGTTACGAATACTGCAACCTCGGTTATAGCACTTGTCAAAAAAGAAGAGTCTTGTGGAAAACCAAAACCAGCATTAGGGTTCGCTACTAACTCTAATCCTTCTACTTTTAGGTAAGAAGGTATCTCTTGTTCGCCAGAATATTTGTCGCATGAGGCAAACAAACCGACCATTAACGCAAAACAAATCGCAAGAATCCAACTATTTCTTTTCATCTCTATTATATTTATAAAGCAATAAACGACTGAAATAACTTTTTATTGTTTCTATAAGGATTTTATCACCTCTACGGCTTTCGTTATCTCATCTTTATCGCTTAAGACCAAATCATATTCGCTTATATCTCCAAATCCTCCCATCGATACATTAGGATTCTTGTACAGCATCTGTCCTGGTATTATCTTTTTGGCAGAGAAATGAAACGCCTTCACCTTTGCTCTATCGTATATCTGTGCTATGTTGTTTGGTTTCACTCCGCTACCTGCCATTATCTCTATATCCTTACCGAATAAGGAGACTATTTTCTCTATGTTCGCTATTCCGTCCGTGGCGTTGTTATTTGCCCCCGATGTCAAGATACGAGTAAAGCCTAACCTTGCGATATCCTCCGCCGCCTTCACATAATCTCTACTCATATCTATTGCTCTATGAAAACAAGTCTGCATTCCTTGGGCTGCTTGCAAAAGAATCTTGTTACGTTCTCTATCTACATCGCCCTCCTTGGTTAGGATACCAAAGACAACTCCCCTAACGCCTATCTCTTTGCATAGTTCTATGTCTTTAAGCATCTGTTCAAACTCCCATTTGTCGTAAAGGAAGTCTCCACCTCTTGGTCTTATCATAACCATTACGTCCAAAGTACGTTTGAACTCATTATCCATAGCAACCCTCTGTGCCATCTCTATCATAGCCTTTGAGGGCGTTATACCACCTTCGGGCATTGAGGCACACAACTCTACTCTGTTTGCACCACCTTCTAAGGCTGCCAAAATAGAAGGTATATTATAAACACAGATCTCTAATTTTATATTATTCATTATATATATTCTCTCTTTTTCTTATCTTTTGTCCGTTCTATTTAGTATGGTTAAGGAAATTTGCTAACTCTGTCTCTAATCTCTGTGGCGTAAGGTCAAAAGCATCTACCACTATATCCGCCTGAGTATAGTACGGCTGACGTTCTTCCAAACTCTTGTCTATATATTCCCTAACCTGATCATCGGTTTTATTCATAAGAAGCGGACGTCTTGCCTTACTCTTTTGATAACGAGACATAATCTGCCCTGTATCCATCTTTAGATAAATAGAGATAGCGTTCTGCTTAATCTCTTGCATATTATCAAAGAAACAAGGTGTCCCTCCACCGCAAGCAATAACGACATTATCCTTTTTTAGTAAGGTCTCCAACGCCTTTTTCTCCATATTACGAAAGACTTGTTCGCCAAATTTCCGAAAGATATCCTCAACCGTATAATGATACGCCTTCTCTATCTCGGCATCTGTATCAAAGAAATCATAGTTAAGTCTCTTTGCCAAACTCTTACCCATAGTCGTCTTGCCGGTAAACATATAACCGAGAATAACTATAGTAGTCTTATTATCCTTTTGTATTGTTATCTTATCGAGCATAAGCAGCAAGGTCTAAGGTTGCGAACTCCTTGTTTTTATATTTGAACATACCACTTGCAGCCACCATAGCAGCGTTATCGGTTGTGTAAGCAAACTTTGGAATAAATACTTTACAACCATATTTCTTGCCGATAGCCATAAATCTCTCCCTAAGAAGACTATTAGCACTAACTCCACCCGAAAGAGCAATCGTGCGAATCTTAGTTTTCCTTAAAGCCTTTTCGAATTTATCCAAAAGACTGCTAACAACTGCCTCCTGAACCGAACAAGCAATATCATTAAGGTTCTCTTTTATATAGTTAGGGTTCTCCTTTAACTTATCCCTTAGAGTATATAAGATACTTGTCTTAAGACCCGAGAAACTATAATCATAATTAGGCAAATGGCTCTTGGAGAATTGTAGACTTACCTTGCCTTCTTTGGCTAATCTGTCGATAATAGGACCTCCTGGATAACCCAAATCTAATATCTTTGCCGCCTTATCAATAGTCTCGCCGGCAGCATCGTCAATAGTCTGCCCAATAATAGTCATATCGTATGGCGAATTGACTTGTAATATCTGCGTATTGCCTCCTGATACCAACAAACACAGGAAAGGAAACTCCGGTACCTCTTGCTCTTCGCTCTCTTTTACAAAATGTGCCAGTACATGGGCTTGTAAATGATTTACATCTATAATTGGGATACCCAAAGACAAAGCAAAAGTTTTGGCAAAACTAACTCCCACCAAAAGACTACCCAAAAGACCTGGACCACGTGTGAAAGCAACGGCAGACAAATCCTTTTTGGTTATACCTGCTTGCTTTATAGCCACATCTACTACGGGAACAATATTCTGTTGATGGGCTCTGGAGGCCAATTCGGGCACAACACCGCCGTATTGCTTGTGAACATTCTGCGAAGCAGTAACATTGCTCAAACATAGAAACTTCTCGTCCATAACCGCAGCCGAAGTATCGTCACAAGATGACTCTATCGCTAAAATATAGTATTTCATAAATCTATTTTCTAACAAATTTTTGCAAAGATAATATATTTTACGCTTAGACGACTTGTTTTTAGCAAAATTATTACTACCTTTGCAAAATCTAAATCACAAACAAACATGAAAAAGTTAGGTTTTTTATCTTTTATTCTATTAGTTAGCCTTGTTACTAACCTTTCTGCTCAAAAAGCAAAGAATGTTATCCTATTAATCGGCGATGGTATGGGTATCAATCAACTCTATTCCACATACGAAGCAAACAACCGCTTCCTAAATATATATACTATGCCCAACACCGCAATATCCATAACCAATTGTGCAGACCGCAGAGTAACCGACTCAGGTGCTGGCGGTACGGCTATCGCTTGTGGCGAGAAGACTTATTATAGTGCTATCGGAGTAGATAAAGACACCATGCCAATGACTTCCCTTCTTGAGAAATGCAAACAAATGGGTAAGAAAACGGCTATAATCGTTAGTTGCAATCTTAATCATGCTACGCCAGCCTCGTTTATTGCCCATGTAAAAAATAGAGATCTTTACGAGGATATTGCTACCTTCTACTTATCAGGTAATTGCGATATATTCTTAGGTGGAGGTAAAAAGAATTTCACTCTTCGTAAGGACAAAAGAAATCTTATCAACGAACTACAATCCAAAGGCTATGAGATAGTATATACGGCCGATGACCTAAAGGCCACTAAGGGCGATAGGATAGCAGGTTTCTTTGCCGACAATCATCTTCCTTTGCACAAACAAAGAGGTAATATTATGCAGACCAACCTTTCTACGACAATAGATAAACTAAAAGACAGCAAAGATGGTTTCTTTATTATGTTAGAAGGCTCACAGATCGATATGCAAGCACATGATAATCACTTCCCCGAGATGATTGACGAGGCGTTGGACTTTGATTCTTGCGTTAAGATCGCTTTGGATTTTGCTCGCAAGGACAAAAATACCTTAGTTGTCGTAACTGCCGACCACGAGACGGGCGGTCTTACTCTTCCTTCTACTGGTAAGGATATGGATACATGCAAATGGACGACTACTGGCCACACTTCTTCGCCTATTATCATTTATGCCGAGGGTCCTGGCAGCGAAAACTTCCACGGAGTTATCCAAAACAGCGACCAAACTCGCCTAATCTTAGAAGCAATCAAAAAGAAATAACCCCTTCTTTTGACCTTCTCTTACTATCTTCTAATACTATCCGAATATTATTTGATTTTATTCAAATATTATTTGATTTCGCCAGAATATTATTTGATTTCGTTAGAATATTATTTGATTTCGTTAGAATATTATTTGATTTTATTTTGATAAAGTTAG
>CAVAII010000177.1:0-8624 GCA_963588535.1 Erysipelotrichaceae bacterium
TGGTTACTTTCTATAATGAGTATATGACTAAACAACAAAAACTTATCTTATCTATTACACACAACTAAACGAATAAAGAAATGGAAGACAAAATAAAACAAAACGATAATAATATTACTCTAAAAAACTCCTTAAAATCTTCCGATACGGAGGAATGGTGGGATATTCATTTCAATCGTCCTATTGGTTTTTTGTGGGCAAAATGTGCTATGAAGATACATGTAACCCCTAATATGATAACTATCCTAAGTATATTTATCGGTGCTTTTGGTGGTTGGTTATTCTACTACAATGACCTAAAGACTAATATAATTGGTATGTTATTATTGGTCTTTGCCAATACTCTTGATTCTGCCGATGGACAACTTGCCCGACTTACTAACAACAAAACTCAACTTGGTCGTATATTAGATGGTTTGGCTGGCGATATTTGGTTTATTGTTATCTATCTTGCACTTGTATTTCGTCTGACTTTATTGGAAGGACATACTATTTGGATTATGTGGATATTAGCCGTTCTGGCAGGCATATCGCATATCTTGGCAGCAAGTATGGCAGATTATTACCGCAATATTCACTTGTTTTTCGTAAAAGGTAAAGATGGTAGCGAACATGATACAAGTAGTACAATAAGAGAGAACTTTAAGCAAACAAAGTTCCTAAAATCTCCTTTTACAAAGGTATCTCTTTGGTTTTATCTACAATATACTAAGACGCAAGAGAGTCTAACGCCAAAGTTTCGTGCTTTCTGGCATACTCTTCTTAATACCTATCATAACGATATCCCAAAAGATCTTTGCGAAGAGATAAGACAGAAAAATAAGAAGTATATGCCTTTGACTAATATCTTACAATTCAATACAAGAGTGGCATTCTTGTTTGTTTGTCTTTTGATTAAATTGCCATGGTTATATTTCGTGTTCGATATAGTTGTGATGAACACTATTCTAATATACTTGATAGTAAAAGAAGAACAATTATTCAACTCATATAATAAGCAGTTAAAGAGTAAACAGTAATAAACAAAATTATAATATTTTTAGTTACTAACAAATAAACAACTAAGCAATTGGATAATATAGAGAACAAAGATACGAAAAAGAAAAGTAAGGTTGGAATGATCTTTTTTATAATTGGCATTGTGATAATTGCCATAATGCTTTACAATTTAGGTTGGACCGCCCTTATAACTAATCTACGCAAAGTCGGTTGGTGGATGCCTCTTATCATTGCTTCCCGTCTTTTGATGTATCCTTTGAACACTATGTCTTGGCGAAAACTATCCTATCTTACCAAAGAAGAGAAAGAAAAACTATCTTGGTTAAGAATGTTTCGACTTACGATTAGTGGTTATGCAATTAATTATATTACTCCCGTAATGGCGTTGGGCGGAGAGCCTTATCGTATAATGCAGACAAAAGATGATTTGGGTACAAAGCGTGCTACGTCAAGTGTGTTGAATTATGCTATGATGCACATTTTATCTCATTTTTTCTTTTGGATATGTGGTTTTCTTCTCTTGATATTTTTTGATTATAACAAGACACCTCGTGCTGTGTTTATTGCCTCTTTGGTCTTTATTTTCCTAAGTTTGTTGGCTATAATCTTTATAATAAAGGCATATAAAAAGGGAATAATAGTTAGTTTCTTTAGATTCGTTTGCCGAATACCCTTCTTAGGCAAATTTGTTAAGAGAAAAATGACCGAAGAGTTTAAATCTTCACTAATAGATACGGACAAAAAATTCACAGATCTATACAATCATCACAGAAAAGAGTTTTTCGTAGCATTGTTCTATGAAACGCTGTCACGAATTTTGTCATGTGTAGAATTTTTATTAATTTTGTGGGCTGTTGGTCAACATATTGACATGATAGACGCAATAATTATCGTAACTTTAACGACACTTATTTCAAACATTGCTTTCGTTTTCCCTATGCAAGTAGGAATCAGAGAGGGTGCATTGGCAGTTGCCTTGAAATGTGTAGGTGTTGCTGGTAGTTTGGGTATAGTTGTCGGTATAGTTGCAAGAATCAGTGAATTAGCGTGGATAACTATTGGTATGTTAATGATAAAAGTGAAACGTTTTGGTAAACATAAATAAATAATGGAAAAAGAAAAGGCAATAATATTTGATTATGGTGCAACACTTGATACTAATGGAATACACTGGTATCATATCTTTGCCAAAGAACATTTAAAATACAATTCCTTCTTAACAGACGATCAACTAAGAGACGCATACGTCTATGGCGAGAGACAAATTGCTGCTACACGTTCTATAGATAGTATGCACAATTTCCTTGATACTCTACTAATTAAAGTAGATTTGCAGTTCGATTACTTAGAAAATAACGGCATGATCAAAAAAGAGGGTCGTCATACTAATGAAGTCTCTCAGCAATGCTATGAATATGCCAAAGAGAACACAAGTAAAGTACGTCCTATGTTAGAACGTTTGAGTGCTAACTACAAAGTCGGATTGGTTTCTAATTTTTATGGCAATTTGGAGGAAGTTTTGAAAGATTTCTCTATAAGAGATTGTTTTGATGACGTTGTTGAGAGTGCTATTGTTGGTATAAGTAAACCAGATAAAAGACTTTGGCAGTACGCTTTGGATAGATTGCAGACCAAACCCGAAGATGCAATAGTTGTTGGCGATTCTTACAAAAAAGATATTATGCCTACTAAACAACTTGGCTGTTCTACTATCTGGCTTAAGGGACAAGGTTGGATGAATAACCCAACTAATACTCCTTTTGCTGACGAAATAATTACAGATATAATGCAAGTAGAGAGCATTTTACAAGAATAAGAAAGGCAATTATAGAAAAGAATAATCGACTCAGTAATAATTTTTCTGAGTCGTTTTATTTGGTATCAATAAAAGAACAGGTTGAGATTCTGTTCTGTATTGTAGTCAAAATAAAGTTTAACTTTATCCGAATAAAGTCTAATATTATCAAAATATTATCTGATTTTATTCAAATGATTACTGATAATATTTTATTCTTTACTGATTTTATTCAAACGATTACTGATATTATTTTGATAAAGTCTGATATTATTTCAATAAAGTTTAACTTTATTTTGTTATTTGCTATTGTTTTCCAAATCGTTTGCAACCCAAATCGTCCAAGCATCAATATTATCCGTTAGGGTTGTCGGGTAGTCAATAGGAATATAGACATCGGGGGTAATTCCCGTATTATCAATAAAATTATCAAATATCGGACAAGAAATTGGTACGTTTATACCTCCACGTTTAGAGGGCAGAAGCATAGTTTTTGAGTTCGCAAAGTCCAAACAACCCAAACTATTTTCCTTGCCATAGACTTTGAACCTCTCACTGCACGCACGCAAATAAACAACTAAGAACTCAGCCGAAGAAGCAACGTTATTGTCTATAATAATAGCCGTTTGCTTTGGTAAAGGACTCATATTCACGCTATCAATTAAGTATAGGCTATCATTATCTAAGACCAAATATTTATCCTCTGTCTCTTTCATTTGAGCAACCAAACGTTCGGTTAAGGAAGGATAATCTTTACGCCAAGAAGTATCGATAAAATCTCGATTCTCTTTGGTATTAAGCCATTTATATGAATAAAAAGAACCTTTATGTTGCGAAAGAAGATAAACTAAGGGGTGAAAAATACCATCATGTCCGCCAGGATTTTTCCTTTCATCGATAATAAGATACTCACATTTGGAAGCCTTAAATTCTTCTACTGCCTTAATCACAAAATCTCTATTCTCGTCTGTATGCCAATAGTTTGGGATTCGTATTAAAAAGGTTTTGGGTGTTACTTTCTTATAAACAAACTGAGGATTATAGTCAGAAATCAACTGAGAATAATCCTTATGTTTTTTGGTCATATATTTGGAAGAATGAACAGTGGAAGAACCCAAAGAAAAATGAAAATCATTGAAATAAGCAACCAACTCCGCTGCCGCATCTATACCACTACGATTTTCTTTTGCTATCTCGTCTCTTAGTTTTGTTTTTAAGTTGTTGTATTGTTCTATATTATAGTTATTTACTTTGAAAGCAAAACCCGAATAATTATTCTCTATCTCATGAACAACAAACTCAAAATCTTTTCTCTCTATTTCTATATCTTGCTGTGCGATAAGGCAGTTATCAAGTATAGAAAACAAAAACAGAGAAAGTATAATCACCAAATTTTTCATCGCAAAAAGATATTTAGAAACACAAGAAAAAACATCTTATAGATATTTCTTTACGTCCGCTTGTGTTATTGTATTATCACAAAGAATACTCAAACGCTCAACAATATTTCTTAATTGTCTTATATTACCCGTGTAATCAAGAGTTTGTAAGAATTTCATAGCGTCTTTTTCTATCTTCATCTCCTCTACTCCACTCTCTTTGGACAATGTAGTTAGGAAATATTCAACAAGTAAAGGTATGTCCTCACGTCTATCATTCAAGTCAGGAACTTTTATCTCTATTACATTGATTCTATGATACAAATCCTCACGGAATAGACCTTTCTCTATCTCTTTACGCAAATCCTTATTAGTTGCAGATATTATTCTAACATCTACTTGCAATTCTTTCTCGCTACCAACAGGCAAGATTTTTTTCTCTTGAATTGCTTGCAGAACCTTACTTTGCGTATTCATAGACATATCTCCTATCTCGTCCAAGAATAGAGTACCTGTGTCAGCAAGTTGAAATTTGCCTTTTTGTTTAGCAATTGCGGTAGTAAAAGAACCTTTCTCGTGACCAAACAATTCACTCTCGATTAACTCGTTAGGTATTGCGGCACAATTCAGTTCAACGAATGGCTTATCTTTTCTTAAAGATTTCTCAAATAGCATCTTGGCTACAAGTTCTTTACCTGTTCCATTACCACCTGTTATCAAAACTTTGGCCTCTGTAGGTGCTACCTTATCTATCATTGCCAACATATTTTTTATCTTATCGCTCTTGCCGATAATAATAGTCTTAGGGTTAAGACTCTTGGTAGTTGTCTGCTTTTGAGGTCTGTTTGGTTTAGGGATTTGTGTAGGATTTTTGTTGATATTTGCTTTGGTTACGCTAAGTATTTTGTTCAAATCCAAAGGTTTTTCAATGTAATCAACAGCACCTTTCTTCAAACACTCAACTGCCGTCTCTATCGTTCCATGACCTGATATCATAACGACAGGAGCATTAGACAATTCACTATATTTGCTCAAAAATTCTATGCCGTCCATTTGTGGCATCTTGATATCGCAAAATATCAAATCAACATTACGTCCTTCGAGGATTTTCAGGGCTTCTTTTCCGTCCGATGCTTCAAAAACAGTATAATCCTCTAACTCTAATATATCTTTTAGTGATCTACGGATTGCACGCTCGTCATCTATTATTAGGATACTATACATAATGCGAATTTTTTAAGATTGTAACTTATTATAAATTAAGTTTATTGTAGGCAATAAACCATCTATCTGGCAATTGTCCCTTACCCGCTGCTTGATAATCGGAGTAAAGACAAGGAACAATATAATGCCTTATATATTTCTTTTTGGTTAGATCACTACATGGCACTTGAACCCACCAACGATCGCTTTTCTTGGATTTATAGAAGACAACCTCGTCACAGAATTCGTTCATAAGAACTTTAAATGTCAAATAGTTATCATCACCTTCACGAGGATAGTCATTTTTCCTCCAAATATATCCCTCAATAAAGTAATAGATAGCATGAGCAATAATCTGAGAAGTCCTACCTCCTAAGTCTTCCAAGACGTTATTACCGAAGAAACCAATAGAAGTAAGTTTGTCGCTCATACCTGCGTAATTGACTATCTTACATAACTCTTCCCCATAAAAACCATGAGGAGAAGGGCTACTAGGTGCGTCAGAGGCTCTAACGGCATTCATATCTATAACAACCATATCAGCATCTCGTACCAAAGGTTCGCATTTGCCCAAATCGCCATGTATTTGTCCTAAACGGAAACGTTCAAAACGTAAATCGTCTAATAACTCCAACGCCTTGCTATCTACAAAATATGTTTGATAACCTATATGTGTATAGTCAAATAGATAATTTGGTTCGGAGCAAAGTATTTCGTGTAAGAAATTCTCATCTGTTACAGGGTCATCATCGCTAATCAAATCAAACTTAGCGTCAATTCCCAAAAGATTAATTATCCTTGTTATATTAGCATAACCTTTGTACATACCAATAGCTAAATCGTTGCTACCACCTACAACTATTGGTATAATATTATTTTGCAAAAGGTAAGCCATTACTTCTCCCAAAGCAAAATATGTATCATTCACTTGATTACCCAAACGCAAATTGCCAAAATCAACTATTTTTACGTCAGTTATTTGTGGCATTAGTTGATAAAAATACCTTCTTACCTCGTCAGGATTATAAGAACAGCCCTTGGTTCTTACAGATACTCTATCCTCTTTAACTCCTATAAAAGCAATTTTGGTATCTGCATCTATCTGTTGTAATGGTTGTTCGGTATTATTAATAATCATTTTATCGCCCCAACGTTCGAAACCATCGTTTTTTTCGAAAGATATATCTTTGAATGATATTGGGTCAAAATATTTTAAAAAATCTGTAGTCTCCATAGTTATTTGTCTAATTAATTCTCTCTATATCTGCTCCTATTGCGTTAAGACGTTCGTCTATTCGCTCATAACCTCTATCTATTTGTTCTATATTTTCTATAATACTAATACCTTCGGCACTCATTGCGGCAATTAGTAGAGCAACTCCTGCACGGATATCAGGAGAAGACATCCTTATACCACGCAATTTATATTTCCTCTCATTACCTATAACAGTTGCTCGGTGAGGATCGCAAAGTATAATCTGAGCACCCATATCTATTAGTTTATCAACGAAGAATAATCTACTCTCGAACATCTTCTGATGAATCAACACACTTCCCTTTGCCATAGTAGCAACAACCAAAGCAATACTTATTAAATCTGGTGTAAAGCCTGGCCAAGGTGCGTCGCTAATAGTCATAATGGATCCGTCCATAAACTTATCTATCTCATAGAGATCTTGTCCTGGAACCAAGATATCATCGTTAGCATGGTAGATTTTTATACCTAAACGAGAGAATACTTCGGGTATTATACCCAACTCTCTATAATGTACCTTACGCATTAAGATCTCGCTCTGCGTCATTGCTGCCAGACCAATAAAAGAGCCAATCTCTATCATATCTGGCAATAAGGTATGACTACAACCATGCAATTTTTCAACACCATATATAGTCAAAAGATTACTACCTACACCCTCTATGTTAGCTCCCATAGAATTGAGCATATTACATAATTGTAGGATATAAGGTTCGCAAGCTGCGTTGAAAATCGTTGTAATTCCCTCAGCCATAACAGAAGCCATAATAATGTTGGCAGTACCTGTTATACTGGCTTCGTCTAATAGCATATAGGTACCTTGCAATCTGTCGGCGTTAAGGCTATATGATCTCCCCTCTTCATTATAGGAATATTTAACTCCTAAATTTACAAAACCAGTGAAATGAGTATCCAAACGCCTACGACCAATCTTGTCGCCACCTGGTGTAGGGACGTAGGCTTTATGAAATCTTCCAAGCATAGCACCAACTAACATAATACTACCTCGTAAAGAGGATGCTTTCTTGCGATATGCGTCTGTGTAGATTTGTGATAAATCTATATCATCTGCTTGAAAAGTATAAGTCTTATTATCTATCTTCTCTACCTTGCAACCTATCAATCGAAGGACATCAATCAAATTATTGACATCGCTAATATTAGGTACATTACTTATCGTTACTACATCTTTGGTTAGTAATGTAGCACAGATAACTTGTAATGCTTCGTTTTTGGCTCCTTGTATCTCTACTTCGCCTTTTAGTCTTCTTCCACCGACTATCCTAAAAGAACTCATACAATTAGTTATTTAGGTTATTATTATTTTTTCTTTTGATTTGTTACTGCTTTTTTAGCGTTCTTATTCTGCTTTTTCTGTTGACTATTCTGCTTTTTGCTACCATTATTATTGGCTTGAGCATTAGGTTTCTTACCCAAAATCTCTTTTGTTGTGCGAAACTGAAAACCTTCACTAACGTGTAGTCTATCATTAGACAATATCTCCAAATGTTTCAATATTACATCATCATCACATGTGTTTATATTCCATTGTAGATGAGACTTCTTCAACTCATGAGCAACTCTATCTGTCAATACTTGCTTCTCAACTCCGTCTGGCATAGTAGCAATTTTCTCTATCATCTTTTGATTGAACTTACCGTAGGTACGCATTCTTATATTGCTATTACTATAATGCAGAGATTGGATTTGATCGTTCTTTACTTCCTTTTTTGGTTTCTCGAAAGGTGAATCCACGTCCAGTTTGTAATCAGATATAATAAAAAGATGCTCCCATAATTTCTTAAAATAATTAGGAGAATCCTTGCCAGTAGGATTTACGCTACTCATTGCAGATATAATAAATTTAGCATATTGATTTCGCTTTTCCCTATCTTGTATCGTAAGACAATATTCAACCATTTTTTGAATATTACGTCCATATTCTGGTAGCAATAGATGATTTCTTTGTGTGTTATACTCCATTATGTTAGGT
>CAVAII010000178.1:0-7639 GCA_963588535.1 Erysipelotrichaceae bacterium
ACCATTCCCACTCTCTGTCTTTCAGATTTAGTTTTTTAGAATTAAGGGGGCTTGTTTCGTATTGATTGAGCCAAATAGATTTTGCTTTCTGTGGTAGTTTGGGAATAAGTGTATCTCTAATATAATCTTCTATTGTTTTCCAATCAATTTCGTTATTTTTTGTTACAGGAAGTTTTACTTCTGTGTTTTGAATAGCCGTTGTTTTGTATTTTCTACCGAAAGAATATCTAAATCGTTCTAAATCTAATATTGTTACAAGGAATATGGCATTAGTCAGATTTAAATGTTCGTTATAACATGCAGTTATTGTAGTAGAACCAATAAAATCGTCTGGTTGATAGAGTGAATATCCGACAGAACCTTGACCATCTCCAATAAGAACGATACAATTTCCATTGGTTGTTAGTTTACTATTAGATTTAACAAAATCCATTATGCCATTATCATTCTTTTTTGCACCTATATATGCAATGCCATTTCCAGGTTCAAGTAATTCTGTAGCGTTGTTACACTTACCAGATTTGCAATTTTGAGAGGGAAATATTTTTTTTAGTTTAACCCATTTCCAATTATTAGTATTCATAAGATTTAAAGTATTCGTTTTTTACTAAAAAAGAAGCATAGTCGCACATTGTTTTAATAAAATTATCATCTGTTAATGTGGAATAGTCAGTTTTCATATATGTTTCTGCACACCATTCGTCTTTGGCTGTTACATGTTTTGTTACACTTATACCTGCTTTTGTAGTTCTGTGTGAATATAAGTCAAGCCACTCTTTTTCTATATTGTTCCAGCCATGAATATCTACTCTGCCAATTCCCTTACGTTTCTCAAATCCATCGTTTTTAAAATAACCAAAGAATGTTTCAAAATCTTTCGGGTGAGGTTCTCCTAATTTAAAAACCATACAACATACAACGGCACTTGCACCAGGGTAAAACATTTCAGTAGGAAATGAAAAAACAGCATCGAGTGTATTATTTTCTAAAAGTTGTTCTTTTAAACTAACTAAAGTCTTATTTCTAGAGGTAGTTATTGCACAAGACATCGGTAATAATGTGAGTAGTTTTCCCTTCTTTACTATGTCAGCAATATATTTTACAAAATACATTCCTTTTGATGGGTCGGTCGTACTACTTTTATTCCAGCTCTTAGCAAAGTCTTTTGATACTTGGTTTTTCGAAGCATTATATGGAGGGTTCATTAAAACAAGATTAATATCAGCCTCTTTTATTTTGTATTCTAAATCGAAACAAGAACCTTGGATTATATTAGAATTGCCATCACCATGAATTAACATATTGGTTGTAGCTAATCCAAAAACATTTTCATTAAATTCAATTCCATGTATTTGATTCTTTTTAATCTTATTTCTTTCATTGTCTGTTTGACAATCATTTAAGGCCATTGACATGGCTTGTATAAGAAAAGTTCCAGAACCACAAGTAGGATCTAATATTCTTGTATTTCTATTTACTCCACCAACTTTGCACATAAAATGAGCAATATGGTTAGGAGTAAAAGCTTGGTTTTTGTCTTCCCTATATACATACTTATTAAATGTTGTAAAGAAATAACTTAAGATATCTTGTCCTTCTGAGCTGTATTCATCAATATAAGGAAGTATATTATTATTAATGTAAATAAGGAGTTGTTGAAATTCTTTATCACCAAGTTTGGAAATATTCTGATTTTGAAGAATCTTACCATCTAATAATGTTAGTTTTGTGGCTCTTTCAATATCACCCTGTAACAAATTTCCTAATTTATCTCTTATACCTGTTATTATCTGACTCGTTGGAAGATTCTTGTATATTAGTCCAGATTTTAATGCTAATAAACACGTACCTACAAATTGACTTCTAAGATGTTCTTTAATGCCGTTATTATGTAGTATTTTGTTTAATTCTGCTGTATTCTTTAATACGGTATTCTTATCATTGAGATTCCTTTGTTGAAAATACGATACGTATTCGTCAAAAGATTTCAATTTTGTATCATCTAATTCCTTCTCTGTATCGTTAGTAATTTTCCAAACTTTTATTTTGTCTCTTGCATCGGTATCGGCGAGGATAGCAATTATTTTTCTTGTGTTGGATAGTTTCTGTTCTAAATGAACGTAACTGAATAATTGTTCCTTATCTTTATCGGAGAATTGTTTCTTTGTTTCTACAAGAACGGCAACATCGTCGTTACAAAATCTAATATCAAGACGAATATGTCCTTTTATTTTTTTTGTTATCTCTTGTTGATAACTAAATTCTCCATTTTCAATATTGGATGTTAAATACTTTTGTCCAATAATGTCAATAATTTTTAATCTGTCCATTTTGGCATAACTTCAATTAAGTGTGCGTTATGCCATTTTCTAATTCATTTGCAAAGACATCAAAAAGAAACGTGGTATTATTCGTTCAAATTGAGGTCTTCGCATACCTTAGAAAAATACAAATAATAACCACGTAGAACGAGATTACTATTGTTCGTGTTTTCTAAGTTTTGAAAGTTGCGAAGTTTCAATTTGATTCAGAACAAATAGCAAACGCTACTAATAAAACAAATTAGTCTTTATTTCTCTAATAAAAACATCAAACCTATGTTTGACGTTGCAAAGATAGTAAATTTATATTCATCTACAATAAAATAAGATAGTAAAAAAGTAAAATCTTTTTTAAAATGAATTTACTAGCGAAATCTTGTGATTATTGAGAAATCATACATTTTAGATGTGGAATTTTATTGGTAATTCATGAACGAAAGAGTTCTTAATTCTTAGTTACATCATTTTTTTAACATTTCAAAAATGTTCTATTTTCCTTATTAGTGATTTTTTGAAAAGCAAAGATATTATTCCAAAGTAGTCATTTTTGCCTTTGTAACCATCTGATTACTAATACCGAAAATAAAACGTGGTTTTATCAAAATAATTGGTCGTTTTATTTGGATAAATGGTCGAAATATTTTGATGATTCGACCATTTATTTTAGCGAAATCACGACCCCTTAAAATCCTCTCTCTCAAAAATGTTCTATTTTCCCTATCGCCCTTTTTGTTTTTTCACTTTAATGTTCTCTAAAACCAACTAATCTGGATATATCAAGTTTCTCTAATAAGACTGCGTAAAGGGATTTTGGCTAATTTATTAGAGATTATATTAAAACCTCTATAATAAACTATCTTTCTTTAATTTATAAGGATTTTACCATTAATTTTGTCCATTAACCCTAGATTTCAAAGAAATATTCTGTTTCATTTGCGTTATGTTTTTTAGTTTTCTAAATTCTTTTTTTTCTTTATCTCGGTGACATTTTTTTAATTCTTCTCACTCTCCATCTCTTTTATCTTGAATTTCTTCCATTTTCGTTTTCTAAATTCTTTTTTTTCTTTATCTCGGTGACATTTTTTTAATTTTCCTTACTCTCTATCTCTTTTATCTTGAATTTCTTCCATTTTCGTTTTCGGAGTTGTTATATCCCATCGCCCCATTGGTTCTAAGTGTAAATCGTTTTGCGTGATTTGGTTTTTTATTCTTTTCTTTTCTGTATCTCTTGTAAAAAGAATTTGAGAAAAAGAGAGGAAAAACAATCTTTTGTAACCTTAAAAAGCAAAGGTATAAAGGGAATTTGGTAAGTAATGAATTAGGGGAAAAGAATAATTGCAGGGTCTTAATTGATACCCCCCCCCACGCTGATATATAAGTGGTTAGCGTTGTTAGATGTATAAAAGATAGTCTTATTTCTCATTTTCTTCTTAAAATATTGTTGGTGCAAAGTTAGATTATTTTCTTGATACCACCAAATAAAATCAAAGAATATTTTGATAAAATCTGATTTCGTTAGAATAATATTTGATTTTATTCGAATAATATTTGATATTATTTTGATGATATTTGATTTTATTTCTTCCATTATTATTGTTGGGGTCGTTATATCCCGTCGATTTAAAGATTAATTAATATCTTTGTTTATTTTACAATGCAAAAATATAATGGAAGATGTGCTAAAAAATAGTACAACTTAACGGCAAAATACTAAAAAGTAACGTTTTGCCTATTATTTTTTGTAGTAGTTTATTATCTTTTGGGCGATGTCGCTGATTTTGTCTCGGAGTTCTTGTGGCTCGAGGATCTCGATATTGCTGCCTTGATGAAGGATTAGTTGAAGGAAATCATACGTAGGTTTGACATCGTAAGCAAAAGTCGTAGAGTTGTCGTCTGTGCTTATCTCCTTTTGCGATTCGTGTAGAGGTAAGGTGCGGAGATAGTCAGGGGTCTGGTTGTAAGCCTTTATCACAACGTGTTGAATAGGATCGTTAGAGGTGATAATCCCGGCACAACCCTTGAAATACTTCTTAATGTTGAAATTCTTCTTTGGTGTAAAGGTCTCGTCCAAGATAGTGGCTTGTAGGATACGGTCTAAGCCGTAGGTAAGGATTTCTTTGTGTGGGACGTAGCCTTCTTCTCCCTTGTGTTCACGGTTAAGAGTCTCGAAGTAAGGACTATTGGCGATTATATACCAACGTCTGTTGACAACTTTAAGGCAATAAGGCTCGATACGGAAAGTGTCGGCGTAACGTCTGCTAAAACCTTGATGAGTTATCTCCATAACATGATTGCCACGCATTGCTTGCATAAAGATCGTAAGCCAGGTGTGACCAGACGGAATATTCTCAAACTCTATACGGTCTTTGAGTTTGCCATCGGCTTGTATTTGGTTAAGGGTTGCGTACGAGTCTATAAGCCAACTGCGAAAGCCGTCTCCCTCTACTTCCTGAGGGTTGAGGATATGATATTTATAGCCTTTTACCTCAGGGTCTATCTCTATAATAATATTGAATATATCTAAGATGGCTTCGCGGTGGTTGTGGAATGTACGCAAAGGGAGTTTGTCGCCTTCTCCATAACTTAGACCGCTTTCTTCCCATTTCTTACTTATCTCTTTGTATGAAAGATGTTTGTAATGACGGAGTGTGTCAATAAGCCACACATATCGTCCGAATTTGTTTGCTGGCATAATTGAAATAATATTAATAAAACATACAATTAACTTAACTATTGTAGAGTAGAAACGGCAGATTCTTATTCTTTATTATATAGAAGGGGGAATTTTCTTAATCTTGACGGCATATTCTTGTACCTTTCTGACGTTGTCTTTTACCTTTTTGTTTTTATCTCACAACCTTGCCGATTTTAACACGGAACCTTCTCGTTTTTAACACGGAACCTTTCCAGTTAAAACACGGCGTCTTTTTACCCAAAACACGCCGTGTTTTACCTCAAAAGATGCCGTGTTTTTACCCAAAAGACGCCGTGTTTTAATAGTAGGGGTTCCGTGTTGAAAACGGCGAGGTTCCGTGTTGAAACTGGGAAGGTTCTGTGTTGAAATTGGGAAGATAAAGGATTATTCTTAGCAGAAGCCCATCTTTCTAACGCCGTTTTTGGAGATCTTCTCTTCGCTACACATTGTGATAAGGTCGTTTAGAGTAGGTTTATTGCCTGAGATAACTTCTTGTATAAGGGATTTTCTAACTATGTTGTCTATCTGTCCGCCACTAAACTCAAAGGTAGAAGCCAATGTCGTTGCCTCTTCGGTAGATAGCGTTGGAAGTTTATCTTTCCAGATATTTGTCTTCGCCTCTATTGTCGGTAAATCGAAATATATCTTGAATAAGAAACGACGTTCAAAGGCTTTATCAAGGTTATCGGCAAGGTTAGTCGTGGCGATAAGAATGCCGTCTAAGTTCTCCATCTCTTCAAGTATGATATTCTGAATAGCATTCTCTGTTTGTCCAACACCACGATCACTGCCAGTAATATCCTTACGGGTAGAGAATATAGCATCTGCTTCGTTGAATAATAGAATAGGTTTAACCTTGCTTTTATCACAGATGCGACGATAGTCAGTAAATACTTTCTTTATTAGTTTCTCACTTTCGCCAAACCAACAAGATTTAGTAGCACTAATATCAACGTGCATAATATCACGTCCAGTTGCTTTGGCTATCTGCATTACACTCTCGGTCTTGCCTGTTCCAGGTTTGCCATAGAGCAATACTGCCATACCTTTTGGAAGATTATTTGTCTCTAACCTTTCGCAGAGTCCTTTGTAATATTCTTGGCTCAGACTGTTACGAAGTAGGGACAATTGTTTTTCAAGTTGCGGAGAAAAGAACAGTTGTTTCTCTACTATCTTGTCGCAAGCGAGTAGGTTTTTGTTAGATTCTTTTTGGATAAACATTTTAGCGTCTTCGCCAAAGAGTTCTTCTATTCCTTTATCGGTTAGGATTAAGTAGGTGTTTTCACCAAAGAATGAATCTTTCTTTTCTATATCTACTAACGTCTTTTTTTGAAGGACGTGGGTTTTGTCTTTGAACTCACAGATAGCCTTTTTGCGTTCTTGGAGACTATAAATTGTTCTTACTTCATGAGATAGAGGCGTAGATTCACCATTTACTAAATCATTACCCATAGAGTAGAATAAGACACGGTCATATTCGTTTGAGATGGAATCGCAAATGTGTTGCACGGTAGGAAGGTGTTTGTTTTCGTTCTCGAAACGAGGAAGATATTTTCGTAATATGTATGAACTTCTTTGAGAGTCAGAATTGTATTCTCTGCCATTATGGAAAAACTCGCTTAAGGTTTTAAGAAATGTGTAGATATTGTCACACTTGTAAGATTGAGTGAAAATCGATAAATCCTCTTCGTAGAAGAACTCCTTGCCATAGTCAGTAAGGATAAGTTCGTCTTCGTCTTTCATCTCTACAAGGTTAAGAGTGATAAGTATATGCTTTCCGCTTAGGATAGATTTCTTTACGGATACACGCTCTCTGATATTGTCGAATATATCGCTCAAAGTGTTGCCGAAATCAGAACCACCTTTTCCATTTTGAGCAAAATCATCATGGCATATTTCGTAGAATAGGATACGATCGGTAATATTATCAACCTTCTTTTGTAACTCTTTTACAAAAGACATCTGGCTGTTTTGATTCTCAAAAGTCTTTACCTTCTCGATTAAATCAAACGTAGTTATATCTCTGCTTTCTATATCATTAGATATGTAATCGCAGAACTCGTATTTGCTTAATTGTAAATTGTTATCTACATTGTAGACAGATACTGGGCGATTCTCAAGAATTGCTGATATAGCATCGTTACTTACCATAAAATCTTGGGAAAGGATATTAGGACGAGTCCTACCATAACGCATAATTAACCCTTTTCTTTTAAGAGACTCTAAGGCAGGAATATATTCCATCATATCTAATGAGGAACATTTGAAATAATCTGATAAATCACTCATACAAGATGATTCATCTGAGCATGTTCTGTCGAATAGAGCGACAAATAAATAAACTTCCTCGATGGTTTCCAAACCAGTGGTTTGCATAACTCCTTTGAAGATCTCTTGCGACTCAGCAGTGTCTAATTTTTGAAGTTTACTGTTGATAAGTTTCTTTGCTGCTTCCTTGATGAACTGAATACTTGTTTTTACCATGACTTTAATTGTTTTTTTGTGTTTGCAAAATTATTACTATGTGTGTGTGAAAAAACGGCAGAGGTTAGAAAAATTTTGAATACGATCTAAATTTTTGTTTTTGTCTCCTTCGTTTAATTTTTTTGTCCCTATATATAAT
>CAVAII010000178.1:7649-8193 GCA_963588535.1 Erysipelotrichaceae bacterium
ATATATAATATACGAAAAAGTAGGGAGAAAACATGGGTGTTAATATCAAAAAAAGTAAAAAAGTTAGGTGAAATTGAGGATTTTTTTGATTTTTTTGTGTGGAAAGGGTAGAGAAAAGGCGATTTTGAAGTGTTAAAAAAAAGTGTTCTATTTTCCCTATATGGTCTTAAAAGAAGGGGTTCTTAGGGGAGAGATTGTGGGATTTTCTTCACTATTCTAATTGTTTGATTATAGAGTAGTTAAGATAGGTACTGAAATCACTGAAATAAAATCAGTAAAGAATTGAATAAAATCAGTAAAGAATCGAATAAAATCTGATTTTATTTCAACGAAATCAGATATTAGTAAAGCATTGTCTTTCAACGAGTGTTCTATTTTCCCTATTTTTGTCTTTCGGTAAGTGTAAATTTTGGGGTGGATATTTAGGGATTTGGGGGAAAGAAAAAAAATAATTACTGTGTCATACTTATAATTAAAGATGAGATAATAAATTTGAATATTAAGTTGGATGTAAGAAATTTTAAGTTATTTGTTAGAACTAAAA
>CAVAII010000178.1:8203-9883 GCA_963588535.1 Erysipelotrichaceae bacterium
CTGTATGTACTATGCTCTGAGTATTAATTATTAATCATTAAAATAGATAAGGGAATTTGCTCATTTGATTAAAATAATGGGATAAACTAAATTTTAAGATATTAATTACATCGTTATCATATTATCTGAGCCATTTAGTTAGGAGTAGTTATAGTCTACTATGTAACCAACAAAAAATACCGGTGTGTGAAAAACCGGTATTTGAAGAATTAAAAAAAATTGGTTGTCTGCCCGACAAATTTATATTAAATTATTTTTGGTTTCGCTTTCGTTCTTATAAGAATCGGTAGAAAAGTCATATTCTTGTAGATTAAAGTCTTTCCAGTACCAAGACCTTTGATATACCCCTAATCTTCCTTTTGGAACAAAGACCGTAATCGAACGTGGGACGTCTTTGGCAATAATTTGTATCTTTTCGTTCTCAAAATAGGTCGGAGGGTTAGTGCTCTGCAAGAAAATAGTTTTGATATTTGGACAACCTTTAAACATCTGCGTCATAGTATTAATAGAACTACCCAAAGTAACGCTTATAAGATTTTCGCAATGAGAGATAACAGAATTGATATCTGATAATTGATTGGCATCTATGATAATATTCCTTAGACTACTACAAAAAGAAAAAGCATTTTCGCCGATATAATCGAGTGTGGAGTGTGTCTCTATCTCGGTTAGACTATTGCACATAGAAAAAGCATCGCTACCGATAGAAACCAATGAAGGAGGTAAGACTATACCTACTAAACTATTGCACTTTTGGAAAGCAGCGTGGCCGATAGAAGTAATAAGGGAAGGCATATTGATATTTATTAAATCCTTACACCCTTCAAAAGAACGATCTCCGATAGAGGTAATGGAAGAAGAAAGAGTAGTATTTTTGCAACCTGTTATTAGGGTATTAGTAGAAGTCTTAATAATGGCGTTACAGTTATCCCTTGAATCGTATTTAGGGTTCTCTGTGTCTACAACTATACTATTTAGACTACTACAAGAACAAAAAACATTGTTATCTAACGAAGTAACCGAAGCAGGTATTTCTATACTTGATAGACTGCTACACATCTTGAAAGCACTTCTACCGATAGAAACAATAGAAGGGGACAAGTCTATGTTGGTTAGATTAACGCAACCCATAAAAGCCCAATTGTCGATAGAAACAACCGAAGGGGGCATGATAATACTTGTAAGACTCTCGCAATTATGAAAAGCAAGTTTGGAGATACCGACAACCGAGTAGGTGTTTTCTCTATAGACGACCTGCGAAGGTATTTCTACATCGCCTAATACTTGAGTATGATAGGCTTCTGTTTTTGTATAACTTGTATAACTTCTATGTCCGGTAGACCATTCAACAAATTCTGGAGACACTATCATAACTTCACTCTCTGATAGCGTATTATCTTCCTCTGAACATCTTTCGTAGAAGAGTGTTCTGCCATTATATTTATAACTAAAGAAACGTTCTTCTTTTTTAAAATTTTTCGATCGAAAAATTGAAAGTAATAATGAAACTATTTTCTTCATCTTTCTATGTCCTTTCTTTCCTTTGTATAATAATTTATTTTTTTTGTAAGTTTCTCTATACACTAATCTGTGTCGTGTGCATCTTAAAAAATCAATTATAGGATATAAAAAAACCATGAACTTTTTCTTATTCTGGCATCTGAGGGTCTGGACTTCCTT
>CAVAII010000179.1:0-8696 GCA_963588535.1 Erysipelotrichaceae bacterium
ATAATTGATTGGTGTATAGATTATAACGATTTTCTTGCCAAACTTGATAAGGTATTATTAAAGCATAAGATAAAGAATGTAAATTTGTTTGCTTCGTATTTTACACAAGAACTTGGTATTGACAAATTTATAAAGAATAAAGACTATAATTATGACAGCGAGACGACAGATTGTGTGATTTTTAATCCAAAATTTGGAATTGTTAACACTGGTAGTCTTTTTCTTAACTTCGATTCTGCTTATAATATGGAATTAGTCCTAAATAGTAAGGTGAAGATTTTTGTTCTTTCTATATGCGATTTTGTGTTTAAGCCAGAAGATGTTGAGATTTTTTCACATCTTTATTCTATTTACAAAGATAGAGTTAATTTTCCGTATCTTACCTCAATTTATACGCCTTCTCCAACTAAGGAAAAGAACGATGTTTACCTGTTTTTGGTAGATAATGGGCGTAGTAATGTATTAGAAAACAAAGATATAAGAAGTGCTTTGACTTGTATCGATTGTGGTGCTTGTAAAAAAGTTTGTCCTGTCTTTAAGACAATAGGGGAGGAGCCTTATAACAATGTATTTTCTGGTCCTTTGGCAAATGTGATATTGCCTTTTATGGAAAATATTGAGAATTACAAACACCTTTGTTTTTCTTGCACATTATGTGGTAATTGTTCGGCAATCTGTCCGATTAAGATACCTATTTCTGAGATGATTGTCGCAAATAGAAAATATTTCTACGAGAACAAACATTTGGATATAAAAGAGGAGCGTCTTAGTAAGGTAATTACCAAATTTGTTTCTTCGAGAAAAAAGATGAATAAGCAAAAATGGTTAAAGAATTTTAGACTAAAATCCCTTCTTAATCCAAAGATTATGGAAGAATACAAGTTTGAAGTATCTACATTTAATAAACAATTTACAGAGAAGAAATATGAAAAATAGAATTAATGATAAGGAACTACTAAATTTAGCGTTTTCTTCTGCGGAAAGTTTTAGAATGCAGATAGATACAATAATTACACAACTTTTGTCGCAAGCAAATACAAAAGATATACTAAAAAAATCTCTTACTCTACTAGATATCACTACCTTAAACGATGAAGACTACAAAAACTCTATTGTTAAAATAATTTCTCAAAGCACTTATTCCTTGTGTGGTATAGAAGGTGCGGTAGCAGGTATATGTATTTATTCCAATTTACTACCTATTTTAAGAGAATTTAGTCTTGATAAGAGAGTAAGAAAGGTTGTAGTCTCGGGAGGTTTTCCTACCGGACAATTATCATTAGAGGCGAAAATAAAAGATATACAGTTTGCATTAGAAAATGGTGCAGACGAGATAGATATACCAATTAACAGAGGACTTTTCTTTGAAAATCCCACTGTTTTGGGACAAGAGATTAAGGAAATAAAACAACAGATTGATCTTTACGATAAAGTAAGACTAAAAGTCATATTAGAGACTTCGCAATTGCGTAGTTATGAGAATGTTTATAAGGCATCTATGATTGCTATGAATAATGGTGCGGATTTTATCAAAACCTCAACAGGTAAGACCAAACAGGGGGCAGATATATACTCTTCAGCCGTTATGATTATGGCAATAAAAGAATTTCTTAGCAATAATCCCGATAGGGTAGTGGGATTTAAGGCAGCAGGAGGCATAAGAAATTATGAACAAGTCTTGCAATATTATTCTTTGATGTTATATTTTTTCTCTGAAAAGTATATCAATCAAGATACTTTTCGTATTGGTTGCAGTAGTTTAAGAGACGATTTGATTAATAATTTAACAAAATAAAAAAAACTAATTTTACGATGAGACAATTAAGTGCTAAATTAGCCAAAGCACCGCTTTTGGAAGAAGAACGACAGACAAAGGCTTTGAATATTTACCCTTATTTTAGACCAATTTCCTCTGACCAGGACTCAGAAGTAATAATTAAGGGCAAGAAAGTATTGATGTTTGGTTCTAATTCATATCTCGGGCTAACGAATCATCCAAAGGTAAAACAAGCAGGAATAGATGCTATTAAGAAGTATGGAACTGGTTGTGCAGGTAGTCCATTCTTGAACGGATATATGGATATCCATATCGAATTAGAAGAGAAACTTGCCAAGTTTGTTGGAAAAGAAAAAGCAATAATATATTCCACAGGTTTTCAATCTAATTTGGGTGCATTGAGTTGTGTTGTTGGTAGAGGGGATTATATAATCTGTGACGAGAGAGATCATGCCTCGATAGTAGATGGTAGAAGACTATCGTTTGCTACACAATTAAAATTCAAGCATAATGATATGGACTCTTTGGAAGAGGTACTAAAGAAGTTGCCTACAGATGCTATCAAACTAATTGTAGTAGATGGAGTCTTTTCTATGGAAGGTGATATAGCACCATTACCAAAGATAGTAGAATTAGCAGAAAAGTATAACGGAAGTATATATGTAGACGAGGCACATTCAATAGGAGTTTTGGGCGAAAACGGTAGAGGAGTTTGCAATCATTTTGGTGTTACGGACAAAGTCGATATTATAATAGGTACTTTCTCTAAATCTTTGGCTACTATCGGAGGATTTGTTGCTGCGGACGCAGTTACGATGGATTTCTTGCGTCATCATTCTCGTCCTTATATATTCTCTGCAAGTATTTCGCCTGCTGCAACAGCCAGTGTATTAGCAGCATTAGAGGTTATAGAACAAGAGCCAGAGAGAATCAAAAATCTTTGGGATATGACTAATTATTCTTTGAAACTATTCAGAGATTTTGGTTTCGAAATAGGACCTACTCAGACTCCTATTATACCTTTGTATATCCATGACCTAAGAAAGACATTTGCTATTACAAGAGATTTGTTGGACGAGGGGGTATTTGTTTCTCCTGTTATACCTCCTGCTTGTGCTCCCGAAGATACTTTGATTCGTTTTGCACTAATGGCAACGCATAACAAACAACAAATAGATCGTGCGGTAGATGTAATTGTCAAAACGTTTAGAAAATACGACGTAATCAAATAATATGAGGCCGATATATTGCATCATAAGGTTATTAAGAGAAAAGAGTTTTTTCGTTACTGTAATAAAGAAAATAAA
The DNA here is from genome assembly GCA_963588535.1 of Erysipelotrichaceae bacterium. Classification (GTDB taxonomy): domain Bacteria; phylum Bacteroidota; class Bacteroidia; order Bacteroidales; family P3; genus Scybalousia_A. The sequence goes on from CAVAII010000179.1 coordinate 3,085, forward strand.
TACAGTAATCGCTGAAATAAAATCAGTAATCGTTAGAATAAAATCAGTAATTATTCGAATAAAATCAGTAATCGTTGAAATAAAATCAGTAATTATTTCGCTCTTATCTAATAATAATTTTACGATGCAATATATCTATTCTCCAAACATAGATAAGACTACAAAAATATTAGCAAAAAATCTTTGTTTTTGTAGTCTTTTTCACATGAAACCAAATAGAAAACGCATTGTTAATCTATTATTTAAATAATTACTAAATAATGATTTCGCTATGGGTAAGATTATTATAAAAGAAGTACCTTACAACAAAGGGAAGTATCGTTTCAACTCCTTGAAGTTATTCAATGATTTTTTGGATTTTTCTTCCAAACTATTCAAAGATGATAAGATGTTCGTGCCTTGTCTATATATGGACGAGAGACATACATTCAACAAGGCAATCAATCCAGCACTTGCGTGGTGTGATTACAAAATATTCTTAGCATATAAAGATAATGAGATAGTTGGTAGAATTGTCGGAATTATCAACAATAGGGCGAATGAGGTTTGGAAAAGAAAATATATTCGTTTCGGTTGGTTTGACACTATTGACGATATAGAGGTTGCTAAGGAGTTATTTTCTGCCGTTGAACAGTGGGGTAGGAGTAAGGGATTGAATAAAATAGTCGGTCCAATGGGCTTTACGGATATGGATAAAGAAGGAATGATGGTAGAAGGTTTCGATACACTTTGTCCAATGGCGTCTTTGTATAATCCTGCTTATTATCCAGTCTTGGTAGAGAAGATAGGATTTCAAAAGGAAGTGGATTGGGTACAATATGAGATACCTGCAAACCAACCAGTTCCGGAGAAAATGAGCCGAATTAATAATCTTATCAAAGAAAAATACAACCTAAAGATAATAGAAGGCTTATCAAAGAAAGAACTTGCCAAAAGATATGGCGAAAAGATATTTATAACACTAAATAAAGCCTTCGAAGGACTTTATGGTTACGTTCCATTGACAAACGAATTGATAAAATACTATATAGATCAGTATCTAACCTTCGTAGATAAGGATTTGATATGCTTAGTTGTGGATAAAGACGACAATGTAGTCGCTTTCGGAATATCTATGCCGACTTTGTCCAAAGCACTTCAAAAATCGAAAGGCAAATTGTTCCCATTCGGTTGGATACATTTGATTAAGGCGTTGAAAAATTATGAATATATTGATCTATACCTTAATGGTGTCGACCCACAATGGCAGAATAAGGGAGTGCATTCAATATATTATGCTCGTATGAACGAGAATTATATTCGTCTTGGCTCAAAAATGGCTATTGCTAACCCACAATTAGAGACTAATCAAGCGGCTCATATTTGGGAGAAGTACGATAGTCGAGTTGCTATTAGAAGACGTGCGTACATAAAAGATATTTAGACTTATGAAACGAGTTTTGGTAACAGGATCAAGTGGATTTATAGGATCGACCTTAGTAGATATGCTATTAGAGAAAGGAGATTATGAGGTATTTGCAGGTATCCGTAAGACTTCTTCTAAAAAGTATTTACAAGATAGTAGAATACGATTCATATCTCTTGATTACACTAATGTAGAGACACTGAAAAAGCAATTAAGTGAAGCAAACTTTGAGACAATCTTTCATCTTGCTGGCTTAACAAAAGCAAAACATACGGAGGATTTCTTTAAAGTTAATTTCGAATACACCAAAAACTTGGTGGATGCTATCAAAGATTTGCCCACAAAGTTAATATATATGTCCTCTTTCGCTGCTCACGGACCTGCAAAGGCTAATCCTTTCACTCAGGCTAAAGTTACGGACAAGAATGAACCAAATACTTGGTACGGAAAGAGCAAACTTAAAGCAGAAGAGTATATTAATCAGAATTGTACTAATAAATATATAATTTTCCGCCCAACTGGTGTATATGGTCCACGTGAAACTGATTATTTTGTCTATTTCAAAACAATTAGTAATCACATAGATGCCACTCTTGGCACACCTAAACAAAGACTGACTTTTATTTATGGTAAGGATTTGTGCAAAGCATGTATTTTAGGAGCAGAAAAAGATATTACAAACAAGACTTATTTCGTCTCTGACGGCAATGTGTATCTTGATACCGAATTTGCTCAAATTACTAAGCAAATATTGCAGACTTGGACCATTAGTATTCGTTTTCCTTTGTGGATTGTGAAAGGTATTTCTACTGTTTTGGATAATTTTGGTAGACTTGTCGGCAAGCAATTCACACTAAACAAAGACAAATACAATATTCTTGCTGCGAGAAACTGGGATTGTGATATCGAGAACCTAAAAAACGATTTGGGTTTTACAGCAGATTATGATCTAAAGCGAGGTTGTAAGGAGGCCATCGATTGGTATAAAGCGAATAAGTGGTTAAAATAAGATAGAAACATTAAGTACTGGTCTATTTAGATCAAAAAAGCACGTTATCTACTTATAATAATTAGTAAGAAGTTGTTATTAAATAAGTGTTTTCTATCTTACCTTGAATAGTTGCAATACTTAGTTTATTTTTATCACTAATCATTTTACTGAATACACTAAAGAATAAAATAGTATCACTAATCATTTGAGTAGGTACTAAATCTTTACGAGGATAAAGATAAATAAAAAGAACAAACAATAAATATATTAATTATGAAAGATATTTTGAGAAGGTATTATCATATACCATGTATCGTTTTGATAGCCGTAATCTCCTTTTGCTTTTATTCCTATCTACGATATCCACTACTCTGTTCGGACGATGCTTGGTGCGTTCTAATGGCTCATTATTTCCAGTTTCCAAATGATTTATTTGCTTGGAATCAATCAAGAGTTGGTAATATAATTCCCTTAATGGCTCAACCATTTATTCATCTTTTCCATCTTAATGCTATTACTGCCGTATCTATTGCAGAATATATCTTGTTGTTTATTGGAGTTATGTTCTTTGGAGCATTATTCAAAAACAAGTTGTTTAAGATTCTTGTAGCCTTTGTTTTCTTTCTGCCATTCGAAAGATTTGCCTTTATAACAAGATATTATATCGGTTGGGAGTATTCTATTTTGGCTATAGCGATATATCTTCTTAACAAAGTGTGGGATATGGATAAATCGACCTTGAAGGCAAAAATTATGATGATATCAATAATGCTGATCTTTGTTATTGATATTTGGGTGATATATAATGCGACCTTCTCGATAATTGTACTTCTTGTCGTACTACTTATATATAATAGGAAGCGACCTCAAAAGATAGTCTTACAATATTCTATAATTGGAGGAATAATATCTTGTTTAGTGTTGAAATTCATATATTCTTTTGTTAAGGGTACTTGTGATGATTGTAACAAAATCAATGGTCTATCGGATATTTGGCAAGCAATTACGATTCTATTCTGTAGATGGCGTGGTGTTATCTTAGATCCGCAGCACGAAACCATGATGAGCATTTTTACTTATCTAATTATACTATTGTTTGTAGTCTTAATAGTTTGCATTATTCGCAACAAATGGTATCGAACACTGATAAAAGACAAATGGATAGCCTTTTTCCTATTGGACGCTTGTGCTTTTGAGGGGATATATTTGCTTTCTCGTTGGGTATTATTAAATGGTATGGGAGATTGGTATTATGTCTCGGTTCGGATATCTATATCGATGTTCGTATTGTTGATATTTGATAGGTTATATAACGAAAAACAGATGCGATACCTAAGATATTTTCTTGTTCTTATCTGTTGTGTAGGGGCTGTAACGCCTATCTATACTATGCAACACACTAATCCGAGGACTTTGAAGCCAACTTTGGAGTATGTTAACGAATTAAAACCACTGGGTAAGTGTGGTCTGATTGGAGATTATTGGGATTCTTGGATTTGTTCTATTGGTGAACCAGATAAGATAGTTTCTACACCTCATCAAGACGATTGGGCGTCTACTAGAAACTTATCTTTGGCACACAAAGCAGCAAGTATGGACACTGTGTATTTAGTAAAAGACAATTGGTTGGAGTCTTTTCCTGATACTATTACACAATTCGATAACAAACTTAAGAAAGATGGCGAAGAGTTCTATATAGGTAAATGGACTATGTGCCGTTATCTTAATATTTCTTCACCTTCATGCCCTTAGGTATATCAAAAGGATAACTAAGAGAGGAGTTTAACTTATAATCTTTTAGTTTAAGAGTATATTTTTGCTGTTTGCCGTTAAGTTGTCCGTTAATAATTATTTCTTCTGGCAAAGAAATTTTATTTACTTTGATAAGTTTCTTTACCATTGTGCCTTTGAACTTAGCAGTATTATAACTCTGTACGAGGGTTGTGTCGGTAAACATATTTTGTATGAAATCAAAACTCAAAGGTAAGCCAATAATCATACTTGCAGTAGTATACGACCACTGTTTGCACTCTTTATTAATCTTATCTATCAAATAAATAGAGTCTTTTGTGCATTTTGCCCTTACGGCTTCTATGCCCAAAGAAGAGGCACTTAACCAAAAAATACTATCGTACGTAGTCCTTACATTTACATTAACTCCTATGCCCTTAAAGGTTGTTTTGCACTTGAAACTACAAGTATTGTATGGGATAGTTTTCTTTGTTTTAGTTGTTTCCTTAGTCTTTGTTTTGTCGGTTGTGGTGGGTTCTGCCTTAGCAGTTTGATTGGTTTTGGTAGTTGTAGTTGTCTCGGTTTTGGTAGTTTGTTTGGTTGTATCCTTATGTTTTGAGGATTTCTTAAAAATAGAACAAGAACCAAACAATATGGCAATCAACAATATATATACAATCTTTTTCATCTTTTCTTCTGTCTTTAATCTGTTTTTATTGCAAAGGGTCCAAAGTAATTATCTCATCTTTTATCTCTTTGCTATCAATATTTATCTCGGAGCAATTCAAACGTTTTATATTCTTTATATCTTTCTCAACATCTAATATACTTTCCTGCACATCATAACCTCTTTTGCCTTCCCTATAATGCATAAGTATCTTTAAACAAGGCGTTTTTAGGTTAGATATTATTTCCGCTGCCTCCTTTGAAGAAATAGTGTAATAGTCTGCACAAGGCAAAAGTACAATATCTGCTTTCCTTAACTCAGAATACTCACTCTCAGTAGGTAAACGCCCTAAATCTCCAAGGTGTGTAATAACTAAATCCTCTGATTGTATGAAAACTATATCGTTCATACCACGATGCTGTCCGTTATGATGATCATGCGAAGTGGTTATCTTATTTATATGGAACGGGAATTGATTTCCCGACAAGAGTATCAAGTTTTCTGCGTTGTGATCTGCATGCGAGTGTGAGCAATTCACCATATCTGCCTCTATGTTAGAAGGTAATCTTAATCCTGGCACACTTCCTTCGGCGTAAGGGTCTAATACGATGGAGGAGTTGTCTATTTGTATTCTAAAACAACTATGTCCGTAATATGTGATCTTAACTTTTGACATCTTTCTTACAAATTAATGGGTTAATACGTTTGGCAAAAGTACAAAAATTAATATATATTTGCTTAGTTTTAAGAGAATTCTTTGTGCTTTGAAAGAAATGAGAAGATTTTATCAATTCTTTAAACAACTGATTATATAATAG
>CAVAII010000180.1:0-7277 GCA_963588535.1 Erysipelotrichaceae bacterium
ATTTTTCAAACGCAAAGAAGATCAAGAAACTCTTGACAAAGGTTTGCAAAAAACGAAAGAAAGCGTTTTTAGTAAGATATCTAAAGCCTTGGTTGGCAAATCCACTGTCGATGATAAGGTTTTGGACGACTTGGAAGATATTCTCATATCCTCAGATGTTGGTGTGGATACAACATTGAAGATAATCGAGAGAATACAAAAACGTGTTGCCAAAGACAAATATATGAATACAGAGGATTTATATCGTCTCCTAAAAGAAGAGATAAGTCTTTTGTTGCAAGAAAATGTTATCGGTGAAGAACCTTTGGATTTCTCTTTCCCTAAGGGTGATACTCCATACGTCATATTAGTGGTTGGAGTAAATGGTGTAGGTAAGACCACGACTATCGGCAAACTTGCCTATCAATTCAAACAAGCAGGTAAAAAAGTTATACTTGGTGCCGCAGACACATTTAGAGCCGCTGCCATAGATCAACTAAATATCTGGGCTAATCGTGCAGATGTTGAGATAGTTGCACAACAAATGGGATCGGATCCTGCCTCGGTTGCTTTCGACACACTAAAAAGTGCAATTGCTAAGAAAGCAGACGTGGTAATAATAGATACTGCCGGACGTTTGCATAACAAAATCGGTTTAATGAATGAGTTGAGCAAGATAAAGAAAGTAATGCAAAAACTAATCCCTGACGCTCCGCAAGAAGTGTTATTAGTTTTGGACGCATCTACTGGACAGAATGCCATAGAACAAGCCAAACAATTTACACAAGCAACTGATGTCTCGGCAATTGCACTAACCAAATTGGATGGAACTGCAAAAGGTGGTGTAGTTATAGGTATTAGTGATATGTTCAAAATACCTGTTCGTTACATTGGTCTTGGTGAGAAGATGGAAGACCTACAAATCTTTAATAGGAATGCCTTTGTTGAGACTTTATTCAAAGGTACGAGCATAGACTAAAACGAAATATAGCCAAAAACTAAACAAGGCAAAAAGACTAAACAATTGTCCCCTACGAACAAAAACAACAACAGAACAACAACTTATGAAAACGACTTTTGGTTTAGTAACTAATTTTTTAAAACAAATAAAAAGATGAAAAAACTTTTGGTTGCCTTAGCAACAGTCGTTTGTGCTTTTACTATCAACGCACAAGAAAGCAATACAGTAGTATCTAACGCAGATACAAATACGTCATGCCAAAACAAGACAAGTAATTGTTGTTTCAAACAAAGTCCTCATCATTTCACAATGAGTTTGGGTTATGGCTTTTGTTTGAGTGATAAACACGATGCCATATTAGCAAATTACAATGCAAGTGAAACTCACAGATCTTCCATGCGTCACGGTGTGGATTATAGATTTGATTATGACTACAACTTCCATAATAATTTTGCTGCTGGTCTTGTTTTTAATATGTACAACAGTTTTGATTCTTATTACGCAGGTGACGAAGAAATTGGAACTAATTCAGATGACCGTTGGTTATTCTATGTTGGTCCGTCTTTTACTGCTCATACCAATATGGTAAAAGATCATTATATTTTCTTTGCAAAAGCCACTGTTGGATACTTAAATTTCCGCAATGCTCAACGTTCGCTTTCCGCTGATGGTTCTCAAATCCTTAGTACTACTTATAGTCGTGGTACATTCGGTTATGGATTGTCCGCTGGCGTAAGTTACTATATTAATAAGTATATATCTTTGGATTGTTCCTTAGGTTATATGGGCGGAGAGGTAAGCAAATTAAAAACTGCTCAAGAGACATTTGACTTAGAAGAGAACGAAAATCTTTCCCGTTTGAATATCAATGTAGGAGTAAAGATTAAATTATAATCTAATAATTGAAGACGTGTACATTATAATAATATAAGTACACGTTTTCTCTTTTCTCTCTAAAATCTAACAATTAAAGATACTTTCTAATAGACCACATTACTATTTCAACACAGATTAAGTCTATAAAACAAAATCACTAAACAGAGAAAACATTTTTTCCGATGCAAAAACCTAAAATAAATATCGTAAGCCTTGGTTGTTCCAAAAATACAGTAGATAGTGAAACACTTGCAGGTAAACTAATTAGCAATAGTTTTTCTGTTGAGTTCGATATGACACAACCTTCATTCGATTTTGTAATAATCAATACTTGTGGTTTTATTGACAAAGCCAAAGAAGAGAGCATTGATACGATACTTTCCTTCGTTGAGTTAAGAGAAAACGAGCATAAAGACTTCAAAATAATCGTTTATGGTTGTCTTGCTCAACGTTACAGAGAGGACTTAAACAAAGAAATTCCCGAAATAGATTTATTGTGTGGTATAATGGCAGATAACGAAATAATCAACTATATTATATCCACCTACAAATCTAATCATAGCCCTAACTCTACAACCGCTACCTCCAAAAGAAAACTCTCCTCCCTTAAACATTTTGCATACGTAAAAATTGCCGAAGGTTGCAACCGCAGATGTTCTTTCTGTGCCATACCTTTCATAAAAGGCCCTTATATTTCTCGTCCGATAGAAGATATTGTAGAAGAAGTTAAGGATTTAACCAAAGAAGGCGTAAAGGAAATAATTCTAATTGCACAGGATACCTCTTGTTATGGTGTGGATTTGTATCATAAGAATCGTCTTTACGATTTACTCAAAGCCCTATCCGATACACAAGTACATTGGATAAGACTACAATATTCATATCCTAATCAATTCCCTATCGAAGTATTGGATCTAATGAACGAAAATCCGAAGATATGTCGTTATCTAGATATGCCGTTGCAACATATCAACGATAGGATATTATCTTTGATGAATCGCAATATTACAAGTAATGAAATACACTCACTAATAGACACTATCCGTAAGAAAGTTAAGAATATATCTTTGCGAACAACCCTTATAGTTGGCTTTCCAAGCGAAAAGAAACAAGATTTTGAGGAATTAGAACAATTTGTTCGTCAAACGAAATTCGATCGTATGGGTGCATTTACTTTTTCTAAACAAGAAGGTACAAAGGCTGCGGAAATGAATGACAACATCTCAGCGTCCGAGAAACAGAAAAGATTAGATAGTCTAACATATCTTCAACAAGATATCTCTTTCTCACTAAATCAAGAAAAGATTGGCAAAACCTTCGAGACTATAATAGATAGAAAAGAAGGCGAGTTCTTTGTTGGACGTACACAATACGATTCTCCTGAGGTCGATAACGAAGTGCTTATTAGTATAAAAGAGAATCCTACCTTAGAGATAGGCAATTTCTACAATATTCTAATAACAGACGCAAGTGATTTTGACCTTTACGGCAAAAGTATCTAATCAGCAAACATCTTTATCGCTTCTGGTATATTATCTATTATATCCGAAGCAATCAAACTAATCTCCCCTACTCTTTGTTTGGCGATATCTCCTGCCAAAGCATGTAGATATACTCCTAACTTAGCAGCATAATCGGTTGAATAACCTTGCGATAATATTCCTAACAATATACCTGTCAATACATCGCCACTACCTGCAGTTGCCATACCTGCATTACCAATTGTATTGAAATACAAATCTCCTGACTTCGTACTAATAGCCGTTATTCCACCTTTCAAAACTATTGTAACGTCTGTTTGCATAGAGAACTTTCGCATAAAATCTATTTTATCCTTATAAGAAGCGAATTTTCCAAACAAACGTTCAAATTCTTTTGGATGAGGTGTTAAGATTGTGTTAGGTGATAATAAGTCCGTGAAATTCTCTATCTCCGATAATAGATTCAATCCGTCTGCGTCCACTATCAAAGGTTTTTTATTCTCTTTTAATAACTCTTCAAGTGCTATCTTAGTTTTTTCTTCCTTACTTAAGCCTGGACCTATCGCAATAGCAGTATAATCCTTTGTATCCAACAAAGAAGTAAAGCACTTATCGTCCCTATCTAATGAATATATAGCCTCCAAAACTGCCCTCTGTACAATATTATATATGTTTTTAGGAATATGTATGCACAATTTGCCCAAACCTAATCGCAAAGCCGAACGTCCTGCTAATATACAAGCCCCTGCCATTGAATAAGAACCTGCAACAAGTAGTCCAAAGCCAAAATCACCTTTATGAGAGAACTCATTGCGAGGTTTAAAGAATTGTTTATCAAGTGTATCAACAGTAATTTCGTGATAATAATTCTCCGCCTTTATACCATTGTTTTCAAGAAAATCTACCAAACTTTTCATCTTATTTTCAAAATTTTTAGCAAAATTACACAATATTTTTATAGTTTTAGAAAAAAAATTCTTAATTTTGCAAATTAAGAAAACTAAATAATAATAAATACATTAAAAAACTATGAGTATTACATGGATTTTGATAGCAGTTGCTGCTATTTGGCTACTTTGTTCCTTAGGAATATTAATATTAGGTAGCATCAAAGGACACCCTAAAGGTTTAATACCTGCTGCTTTAAGCAACATGGGGGAACGTTTCGGGTATTATATTATGAATGCCGTTTTGTTGCTATTTCTTTGCTCCAAATTCGGTCTTTCAAGCGGTACTTCGGGAGTAATCTACTCTGTATTCTATGCCGCAATCTACGTCTTATCTCTTGTCGGTGGTATCATCGCAGATAGAACACAGAACTACAAAGGAACTATCCAAAGAGGTTTAATCGTTATGGCTCTTGGATATATTCTTTTGGCTATTCCTATTACCGCAACCTCTAATAACTTAGCATGGTTGTTGCCTTTCACTTGTTTGGCTTTGGCTTTGATTGCCTTCGGTAATGGTTTGTTCAAAGGTAACTTACAAGCAATCGTTGGTCAATTGTATGACAACTACGAGGCTGAGGAAGCAAAGAAAGGAGAAGAGGCTTTAAGAATTGCTAAGAGCAAAAGAGACTCTGGTTTCCAAATCTTCTACGTTTTCATCAACATCGGCGGATTAATCGCACCTTTCGTTGCACCTTTGATTAGACAATGGTGGTTAGGTAGACATGGTTTCTTATACAATGCTAACTTACCAGAGTTCTGTCATAAATTCATAGACGGATCAATTGGCGAGAATATGCAAAGATATCTTGAGTTAACAAAAGAGGCTTTGATTGATAAAACTGCAACTTTTGACCCATCTGCTTACTTAGAGGTCTTCAATCAAGGAGTACATTTCTCATTTATCGCTTCTGTTGCTGCAATGATATTATCTTTGATTATATTCCTTGCTAACAAGAAAATATTCCCTAACCCAGCTAAGAAAGAAGCAGCCGAGACTGTTACTTACACTGCTGAGGAAAAACAAGCAATGGCAAAAGAAATCAAACAAAGAATGTACGCTTTGTTCGCAGTATTGGGTATCGCTATATTCTTCTGGTTCTCTTTCCATCAAAATGGTCAATCTCTATCATTATTTGCTAGAGACTTCGTCAAAACTGACGCTATCGCTCCAGAAATATGGCAAGCAGTTAACCCATTCTTTGTAATTGTCTTAACTCCTATAATCATGGCTCTTTTTGCTTCCCTTGCAAGAAAAGGAAAAGATATCTCTACTCCTCGTAAGATAGCGTATGGTATGGCAATCGCAGGTTGTGCATACTTATTCCTAACTATCTTCTCTTATATGCAAGGTTATGCTTCTGGTACAGAGTTCCGTGCTCATGGCACAGAGGCTGAAAAAGCAGGTTGGTGGGTACTTATCGTAACGTACTTCTTCCTAACTGTTGCCGAGTTGTTCATCTCCCCTCTTGGATTATCATTTGTATCTAAGGTTGCTCCTAAAAACTTATTAGGTCTTTGTCAAGGCTTATGGTTAGGTGCTACTGCAGTTGGTAATCTTTTGATCTGGATAGGACCTGTTATGTACGACCACTGGTCAATTTGGAAATGTTGGGCAGTATTCTTGGTAGTATGTTTGGTTTCTATGAGCGTAATGCTTGGTATGGTTAAATGGTTGGAAAAAGTTACCAAATAATCAAAAAGAAATCACAAATTAGATTATTTTCTAATTTTTTTGATAAAATGAATACGGATAGCAAGTAAGTTATCCGTATTTTTTTATATCTTTGCAAACTCAAAAAACGTTATTAGATTAGAATATGAAAGAGATTCATTTCGAGATACGACAACAAGAAGACTTTATACCGCTTATCCAACTACTAAAAGCCACCAACGCAGTGGAGACAGGCGGAATGGCACAACTTTTGGTAGTACAAGGCAAGGTAAGAAGAAACGGAGAAATAGAAACGAGAAAAAGAGCAAAGATTAGAAGAGGTGAAAGAATAGAAACGCCGTTTGTTGTTATCCTAACAGAATAGAATTTACTGTCTAAAACACAAAAGAATAAGTAATTACATTTAATAAGAATAGTATAAAACAAAAGTAATTACACTTGAAAACGAAGTAAGAAACAAAAAAATAACTATTAATAAACATAAAAAAACTAAAAAGTAGTATGGATTTAAATGCAATTTTGGCTATTACAGGCAAACCTGGTCTTTACAAACTAATTTCAAGAACTAAATCAGGGGCATTAGTAGAGTCTTTGGTAGAAAAGCGTAGAATGCCAGCGTTCTCTAACGAGAAAATCTCATCTTTAAAAGATATTAGCATCTTTACCGAAGACGAAGAGAAGCCATTAATTGAAGTTTTTCAAGATATATATCGCAAGGAAAATGGTGGTAAATGTATAGATCCAAAGTCTGATGAGAAGTCCTTGAAAGAATATATGGGTCAAGTTTTACCTACTTACGATAGAGATCGTGTTCATTTGTCTGACATGAAGAAACTTTTCTCTTGGTACAATATTCTTTTGGACAACGGCTTAGTTGATCTAAACAACGAAGACGCCGACAACGCAAACGCTACTTCTGAAGAAGAAAGCAAATAACAATTGTTAAGGAGGAATAATAATGGTAAAAGCAAAACCATTTATCAAATGGGTTGGAGGAAAAGGACAACTCTTAGAACAATTAGAGACGTTACTCCCAAATGATTTTGATAATTGGAAAAATGCTACATACATTGAACCTTTTGTAGGTGGAGGAGCTATGCTCTTCCATATACTACAAAAGTACCCCAATATCAATCACGCCGTTATTAATGATATCAACCACGACCTAATTGTTTGTTATCGCACCATTAGAGATAATGTTGAGGAACTTATATTATCTCTAAAAGATATAGAACAACGTTTTCGGTAGTATTCCCCCAAATAGTATTGATAGACGAAATAACATCTCTTTTAACAACCACATTTTTCCAATTACTTCATTTTTTTAACATTTAAAAAATGTTCTATTTTCCTTATTC
>CAVAII010000181.1:0-16681 GCA_963588535.1 Erysipelotrichaceae bacterium
ATGTAAGAGAGTTAGGTAGATTTATGGAAATTAAACCACTGCACCCTGAGAAAGCATTGCTACCTATTGAGTTAAGGGAGGAAGGTAGGGTAATATTTGTAAGACTTGAGCAGACGGCAAAAGCATACGACCCGATAGTCTCAACGGAAGTGCCAAAATCTATGCTTGTTAGGTTGGTGCAAAGCGAAAAGGCGTTGCTACCTATACTTGTAACCGAGGAAGGAATAGCAATAGAAGTTAGGTCTGTGCAATTAGTAAAAGCATCTATCCCAATCATGGTTACCGAGTATGTATTGCCGTTGAAAGTAACCGAAGAAGGTATTACAACATTGCCACTTACATAGTTGTTATCTCCCTCATGGTCATTATTAAAGAAGGTTACTTTGGCTTGCAAAGGCATTTCTCCTACGATAGAGTCATAATACAAAGTCTTTCCTTGATATTCGAAAGAAAAGTCGTAAGCCTGTGCTGTGCTAATCCCAAACGAAAGAATGGAAAAAAGTAGAATTGCGATTTTGTTGTCTCTGTTGGTTCTCATGGTCTAAAGTTTTTTTAATCAAAGGCAAAATTACAAAGATTTTCCAAACAAATAGGAGTTTTAGACGAAAAAATATTAAAATTCTAAGACTTAATGGACAAAAATAATGGTAAAATCTTTGTAAGAGAGGGAAAGATAAATGGTTATAAAGTTTTTTGATGTGGCTTAGAATAGATAGTTTAGGAATCATCATAGATTAGTTTATTAAAGGAACTTTTAAGGTTCAAATTATCTAATAAGAAAGTAAGTTAAAGTGAAAAACTAAAATGGGCAATAGAGAAAATAGAACATTTTTGAGAGGGGGGATTTTAAGGGGTAGTCAAATCGCTGAAATATTCTGCCGAAAGAAAAAAATATTTCGTCCATTTATCCGAATAAAATGACACTTTATTCTGATAAAACGCCACTTTATTTTCGCTTTATCAATCAATAAGTTACAAAGGTAGAAAATGGGTATTTGGAGTGGTTGTATTCGTTTGTCAAAAATAGTGTATAGGGAAAATAGAACATTTTTGAAATGTTAAAAAATTGAGTTAATTGATAAAACTTTTCTTAAAGAAATCATAAATCAGCAGAGTGAGTAAGGGGGTTGAGGTATAGAGTGAGTGGATAAAAAGAAAAGCGTAAGAAAAAATAGTTTTATCTTTTCTTACGCCGTATTTAGTATAAAATCAAAAGTAAATATCCTAATGAAAGGATAAGGACTAATGATATTATAACAATTTTGCTAATTTTTCTGCTAAATCACAAACACGATTAGAATAACCATTCTCGTTATCATACCAAGAGATAACCTTAACGAAACGATTGTTCATAACCATAGTTAGTTTAGAATCGAATATAGAAGAGTGGTTGTTGCCAACTATATCGATAGAAACCAAATCTTCCTCGCTATACTCCAAGATACCTTTCATCTTGCCTTCAGCAGCAGCCTTCATAGCAGCATTTACTTGCTCTTTTGTTACGTCTGTTGCTAATTCTGCAGTAAGGTCAACAACGCTACCGTCAGGAGTAGGAACACGCATGGAGATACCATCTAATTTGCCTTTCAAATCAGGTATAACCAAACCAACTGCTTTGGCTGCACCAGTAGATGTAGGTATTATATTGCATGCTGCTGCTCTTGCTCTACGAAGATCTTTGTGTGGAAGGTCAAGTATTTTCTGGTCGTTAGTATAAGAGTGAATAGTGTTCATATAACCTCTTACTATACCGAAATTGTCGTTCAATACCTTTGCGATAGGAGCCAAACAGTTAGTAGTACAAGAAGCGTTAGAAACACAAGTAATATCTTTGGTTATTACTTCGTCATTTACACCCAAAACAACTGTTGCGTCTACGTCTTCTGCTTTTGCTGCAGGAACAGTTAGGATAACTTTCTTTGCACCAGCAGTCAAGTGTTTGCTCATAAGTTCTTTGGTTTTGAATAAACCAGTAGACTCTATAACGATATCAATACCTAAATCTTTCCAAGGTAGATTAGCAGGATCTTTTTCTGCAAAAACTCTAATCTTTTTGCCATTAACTATCAAATAATCTCCTTCTGAGGAAACTTCTGCGTCAAATATTCCATGAACAGAATCATATTTTAACAAGTGTGCAAGTGTTTTTGCGTCTGTTAAATCGTTTATTGCAACAACTTCCAAATTGTTTTTGCGTTGCATATTTCTGAAAGAGACTCTTCCAATACGTCCGAATCCGTTTATTGCTACTTTTGCCATAATCTATTTTATTTTTTGTGTTTTTTTATGTTAAATACTCTCAAATTTATTTTGTGCAAAATTAATCTAATTTATTTGTTTGACAAAGAATAATCAGAAATTTTTTTCTATTTCGTTCCACAAAGCGTTGTATAACAAGTCTCCTTGCATTTGATAACCCTTTGCCGTAAAATGTACTTTATCACTCTGCATTAGGTGATTAGAGAATAGTTTTTGGCTACTTCCCTTACCTCCCAACACGGTATACATATCCAAATATAGACAACCTTTTTGTTTGGCAACTTGTTGGATAATTTCAATTGTTTTCTCCTGTCGAGGATTGATTTTTTTCTTATGCCACCAACATTCAACAGGGGTAATTAATAATATAGGGGTCTGATCATCTATTGCACTTTGGATCTTAGTAACCAAGGACGAGAGATTCGTTTCGAAAGTATTTTCTCCACCTGGTTCGTAAGTATCGTTAATACCTAAGGAGATAATAACCATATCAAAATTAAGGGAGCGAATATTATTCTGTAAGTTATCTATCTTAAGGTAGGATAGGGCAGAAGCACCATTAGTTCCGCTAATATTATACACTACGCCAGGATCGTCATTATCGAAGTAAAGACCATAAAGATAAAAAGTGGAGTTGTCTTGTTTGGTTACTACAATGGTTACTTCGGAGGTATAAGAGGCTAAGATAAATTCTGTATAACCTTCTTCTTTGTTATAGATCTTTTGATAGGCTATTTCTATATCTGTTAGGGATATATTATCGTTGGCACCTATGTCGGAATGATATATTCTTAGGCGATTAAAGTCGTATTTTATAGGATTTTTGTAATTGACATTTACCTCTATAGTATTGTTTAGAGCCGTAGTATAGGCAGTTGTTCCCCAAAGGGATAGATTCTTAGAGTCAGAAGATTTGATTATATTCATGGAATGCCAAGAGGAAGAGAATTTAAGTTTGTAGGAGTCAGGCGAAGACTTTAAGAAAGGAGTTATCATACCTCTTGACCCAGACAAACCTGACATAAAGGACTGGAAATTCTTTCTCACTTGTCCTGTATAGAGATCTGCTTGCAAATGAGAGTCTCCTATGTGTAAAATATTTATTTGTCTGTCTCCCAAACGCACCATTTGAGAGAATTTGTTTACAAAAGATTGAAATTGTGTCTTACTTTTCCCAAAATATACAATAGAATCTGCTTTTAAGTTGAGAAAAGAATAATTGTCTATCTGTACTGGTTGTGAATACAGAGGTAGACAACCAAACAAAATCAGAATTAATATTATGCTACAATGTTTGAATCTCATCAATATGTATTTATTTTGAAGTTATTTCACGGAATGCTTTTTCTAATGAACCACCCAATGCCAAGTGTTCTATAGTATCGTCGGCAACCAAACGTCCATTATCCATAATTACTGCTCTTGTGCAGACGGCTTCTACTTCTTGCATTATATGAGTAGATAGGACTACGGTTTTTTCTTTGCCTGCTTGTTTGATTATCTCTCTTATCTCTACTAATTGATTAGGGTCTAAGCCTGTTGTTGGTTCGTCCAAGATAAGTATCTTAGGGTCGTGAATTAAGGCACTTGCCAAGCCAACTCTTTGCTTATAACCTTTGGACAAAGCACCTAATTTTTTGTTTACTTCCTTTTTTAATCCGACCAATTCTATCATTTGATCGACTCTTTGCTTACGTTGTTTGCCTTTTATGTGATGCAAACCAGCCACAAAGTCCAAAGACTCTCTTACATACATATCCAAATAAAGTGGATTCTGTTCAGGCAAGTAACCAATTAAGGAACGAATCTCCATAGGAGAGTCAAAGATATCAAAACCACACACCTTAACCTCCCCAGATGTAGGAGGGATAAAGCAAGTAAGTATCTTCATTATTGTACTTTTGCCTGCACCGTTAGGACCTAATAGACCAACAATTTCACCTTGTGAAATATTCAAACAAACATTATCAACAGCCTTCTGGCTACCGTATATTTTTGTTAAGTTTTTAATCTCAATTGTCATTTAATTCACTTCTTTTAGTAAAATAGAGTGCGAAATTACAGAATTTTTCTTACTTTTGCCGAAAATTTCGAAAATAAAAATGAAAATAGAGATAAAACAAGACATAAAATTGTTGGATTTCGTGGTAGAATACTTTGGAAATGTATCATTAACGAAGGCAAAAAAAATGATACTATACAATTGTTTTTCTATGCAAGGAGCCAGTCTAAAAAGTTTAGAATATGTCCTTCACAAAGGCGATACCATAGAATATACCAAATATAGTGGTGGCGAGCATATAATAAGAGAGAAACGTGATATATCTATTCTCTATGAGGATAAGGATATAATAATAGTTAATAAGTTGTCTAATCAAAGTGTTGTTGCGTATAAAGACAAAAAAGACAATACTTTGTTGAGTATGACTAAGGCTTATTTGAAGAAAAAGTATCATAAGAATGATTTGTACTTATTCTTTGCACCTTTGGACGAAGAATGCGGACTTTGTTTGTTTGCAAAGAACAAACTTGTCTTACAATGGTTAGAGAACCAAACTAATAATTTCAAATTCAAGATATGTGCAATAGTTGAGAACAAACTAAAACACAAGAATGACAAGATTGCTTTCTATATAGACGACAACAAAGGATATTATTCTTTGGGCAAACAAGACGACAAGAGCAAAGAAAAAGTTTTCTTGCAATATACCACCACCGAAGACTTATCTTTGGGAGATAATGATTATTTCCAAATAGAGATAGAGGGTAATGGATTTAGAAAATACCTTAATCGTTTTCTACTTTCTTCTATCGGCAATCCTGTGTATGGAGATAAAGCCTTTCACTCGGCTAAACAAGGCAATAAGATGCTTAGATACTGCGTTTATTCTATTGAAATGTTGCGTCCAAGCACAAATAAAAAGATTAAGATAGAGACTTCTTTGCCTCGTCACTTTACTTCTCTTGCTGTACCGACAACTAATCAAACTAATATTGAAGAGCAAGAAGAAACAAATAGAAAAGAAAAATAGTAATACAATTAATAATAGCGTAGCAAAATGAACGATAACCTTAATAACTTAAAGACAAAAACGCAAGACACTTTGCAGACTTTGTTTGAGTATTTAGATAATAATAGTACAAGTAAAGATATAGAGGATTTGAGAGAAAAGATAGATACGTTGTCCATAACGATAAATAATTTGATTTCTCAGACTGATAAGATAATAGAACAAAACAATGAGATCTTAAACAAGATATCTGCTTTGTCTATTAGTGAAAAAATATCTTTTAACGAGTGTACTAATAGCGTAAATCAAGAAGAAAAGATAGCAGAAGAACCTGTTTCGGTATCATCTAAGCCAGAGGAATTAGTAAAAGAGGAACCAAAAATAAAAGAGGAAGAAACTGTTTTGTCTCAAAGCGAAACAGAACCTATTAAACAAGAGACTGAATTACCTAAACAAGAGGTTGAACTACCTAAACAAGAGAAGGAAGAGTCAAAGCAAGAAGTAGAAGAACCAAAACAAGAAGAGGAAGCAAAACAACAAGAAGTTTCTGCTCCTACTACGGAGGGACAACCTCAAAAGACTACGTCTGTTTTGGAGTTCTTACACAAAAGAGTAATCAAAGACAATCCTGCACAAGAGACTACAATACCACAAAGTGAGACACCACAACAAGAAACCGACATCAAACCTACCCAATCTCACATACAAAACCTAACCGAGCAAATCAAATCCGAAGCAAAACTGCAATCCAACGGCAAGACTCGTTCTATCGCAGACCAATTCGAAGAGAAAAACAATAGAGACCTATCCTCTGCCATAGGAGTTAGTGAGAAATTTATGTTTATTAATGATTTGTTCTCTGGTAATGTGAAAGAGTATGATACGTTTGTTAAGAACCTTAACGGATCTGCGTCATACGATGAGTCAATGAATATCGTCTTATCGATGCAAGCAAAGAAAAGATGGGTAAAGAACTCTGTTGCTTACACTACATTAGAGAATATGATAACCAAAAGATTTGAATAAACAATGAATCTTATAGTTTCAGCCCCAAGCGGTAGTGGCAAGACGACAATACTAAAGAAAATCTTTGAGAAGTATCCTAATACTTTCGGTTTCTCTGTTTCGGCTACAACAAGGACTCCTCGCCAAGGCGAAATAGATGGTAAGGATTATCATTTCCTAACTCTTGAGGAGTTTAACGCACATATTGCCAACCAAGATTTTCTTGAATACGAACAAGTATATGAAGGCCTTTTCTACGGAACACTCAAAAGTGAGATAGATAGAATTAACCGAATGGGTATGCACCCAGTCTTTGATGTAGATGTAAAAGGCGGTATGAATATCAAAAAGATACTCTCCAAGAGTGCGTATAGCGTCTTTATAATGCCACCAAGTATAGAAGTCCTAAGACAACGTCTGGAGAATAGAAAAACAGAGAACGAAAAGACTTTAATGAATCGTATCGAACGTGCCGAAATGGAGATAGGGTGTGCTAAGTATTTCGACAAGATAATAATTAATGATGATTTGAACAAAGCAGTAGAAGAGTTTTCTATGGTTGTTGATAAATTTATACTACGATAATGAGAGATCAAGTGCCGTATTATGTAGAAGTAGCCAATTGCCAGCGTTATTATGACGGCGAATATATTTGTGGAGACGTATTCCTATCCAAGAGAATCAAAACACAGAGCCGTATCTTAAGTGTCTTATCGGACGGAATGGGACATGGAGTAAAGGCTAACGTACTTGCTACGCTTACTTCTCACATGGCAATTAATTTTGCCGAAGAGCACAAGAACCCTTCTACTATTGCACAAATCATAATGGACACTCTGCCCGTATGTAGCGAAAGACACACTTCCTATTCTACCTTTACGATAATAGATATACACAACAATCAAGTCTCTATCTTAGAGTACGACAACCCTACTTGCCTAATAATGCGAGGAGGTAATATCTTTACACCCCAATGGCAGAAAGTAGAGTTAGATACTGTGGATAATCAAGGGCGAAGTCGCAGTCTAAGGACTTGTCAATTCACGGCACAAAAAGAAGATCGAATTATTTATATCTCAGACGGCGTTACGCAAAGCGGAATGGGAAGTGAGAAGTTTCCATTTGGTTGGCAATACGACCAATATGTAGATTTTGTTAAGCAATCCGTCCTAAACGACCGCTATATCTCGGCTAACAAACTCGCCAATCGTGTAATCGACAAAGCCCATATCAACGATGATTATTCGAGCAAAGACGATACCTCGTGCGGAGTAATCTATTTTAGAGACGCAAGAGAATTGATTATTGCCACAGGTCCTCCCGTAGATGAAAACACAGACAACACATACGTAGAGAAAGTCCACAACTTCAAAGGCACAAAGATAATCTGCGGAGCAACAACGGCTGAGATTTTCTCTCGTCTTTGGAATGCGGAGATCAAAGACGACTATGAAAAGATAGACCCACAACTGCCTCCTTCTTCTCACATGCAAGGCGTAGATTTAGTAACCGAAGGCATACTAACTCTTACCAAAGTAGAGACCATACTTAATCAAATGCCTTCTGCTAATTCTCCTTTGGGAGAAGGACCTGCCGACCAAATAGTCGGTTATCTTATGAACTCGGATAGAATATATTTCTTGGTAGGAACCAAAATCAATCAATATCATCAAGACGCCTCCCTTTCGGCTCCTATCGAGATAAGAAGAACCTTAATTTCTCGCATTGCAAATATTTTGGAAAAGAAATTTATCAAAGACGTCAGCATAGAATATGTTTGATAAGCGAATAGAATAGTAGATAATCTACGGAGAACTAATCGTTAAAACCGAAAAATATGTAAAATAATATGATTTTTTAGGCAATAAATAGCCGAAAAAATAGTTTATAGATAGATTTTTAAGTATTAACACAAAAATAATTAGGCTTTATGGATATGGATAAGACTGTTCAAAGCAAAAAGAATGCTAGCATATTTGAATACGATGACGGCGATATAGCATTAATAGAAGACATCAATTCTATAAAAAAAGGAGCCAAACAAAAGATACCTTCTGATACAATTATAATGGTTTTTTGTATCTCTGGCGAGGCTAAATTTGATATCAACAACAAAAGGGAGAAGGTATCTACCAATGACGTATTGTTTATTACTTACAATTCTCCAATAGATAGAGCAGAGTTAAGCGAGGACTTTAATGCCAAGATAATTGCCTTTAAGTATTCTTCCGTATATTCCGTGCTTTATCTTAGCAAACATATTTGGCAGAGCGTATTCTATATTACTCAGAATCCAATAGTACATTTGGAGGAAAGTGATATGCAGATCTTTGCTCGTTACTATTTTATAGCCGAGACGAAAATCAAATCTACCAAAACAGTCTTTCACAAAGAGATAATGCGTTCGCTTTTGATGTGTATTATCTGTGAGTTCTTGATTATAACCCAACGCACCATACCCGACAAATTCTTTAACGAGGCTGATATCAAACAAGGCGATATCCTACTAAAACGTTTTATGGAGTTACTAACTTCCAAAAAAGGTAGCATACGTTCTGTCCAAGACGCAGCCAATATACTAAACGTCTCCAACAAGTATTTGTCCGTTGTAATCAAAAACACTTGCGGTAAGAACGCTTTAACCATAATCCATTACTATACTATCCAAGAGGCAATCCGTTTGTTGAGGTATTCCGACAAGACAATCAAACAAATCAGTAACGAAATGAATTTCCCAAGTATGTCTTTCTTCGGCAAATTCTTCAAACAACAAACAGGCGTCTCCCCAATGAAGTACCGTAGACAAGAATGGAGAAAGGATGAAAAACATTCCCTAAGAAAACAACCAAATAACAAGCAAAAAGAATAGTTATGTCAGTCGCAAAAGATACTAATATAAAAAAGGTTACCGTCCATACCTTAGAGAATATGACTGCTAAGGGCGAGAAAATCGCAATGATAACCGCTTACGATTACTCAATGGCAAGACTTGTAGATGCCGCAAATATAGACGTTGTTTTGGTCGGCGACAGTGCAGCCAACGTAATGGCAGGCTACGAAACAACCCTCCCTATAACTTTGGACGAAATGATCTATCACGCCAAAAGCGTTGTTAGAGCCGTTAATAGAGCCTTAGTTGTAGTAGATATGCCCTTCGGAACTTATCAAGGCAACTCCAAGATGGCTTTGCAAAGTGCTATAAGAATAATGAAAGAGACCGAAGCCGGTGCTATCAAGTTGGAAGGCGGTAAAGAAGTTATCGAGTCTATCTCTCGTATCCTTTCAGCCGGTATTCCTGTTATGGGACACTTAGGACTTACCCCGCAATCTATTAACAAATTCGGTACTTACGCCGTTCGTGCCACCACTAAGGACGAAGCCGAGAGAATAATCGCCGATGCACACGATTTGGAAGACGCAGGCTGCTTTGCTTTGGTATTAGAAAAGATACCTGCCCTATTAGCCAAGCGAGTTACCGAGGAATTAACAATCCCTGTAATCGGTATCGGAGCCGGCAAATACACAGACGGCCAAGTCTTAGTCCTACACGATATGTTGGGTATCACACAAGACTTCTCCCCACGTTTTCTTCGTCGCTACCTTTCCTTAGGCGATGAGATCCGTTCGGCTATTTGCCAATACTCTTCTGATGTTAAGAGCGGTAGTTTCCCTAACGATAACGAGCAATATTAATAAAAGAATGAAGGGCAAACGAATCAGCATTCTTGTAAAATCAATTTTCTTTGCGATACTATTCTTTTCGCAAACGTTTGCTAATTCTTACGCCCAACTAATCAAGGCTGACGAAAGGTTATCCGCCTATCTGCCTTTGTTACAAGACAAAAAAGTCGCCGTAGTGGCTAATCACACAAGTATCGTTGGCTCTACTCACTTAGTCGATACGCTTCTTCGTAGGAATGTTGATATAAAAATCATCTTCACCCCCGAACACGGCTTCAAGGGTAGCGAAGAGGCAGGTAAACTAATTAACGGCACCCAATATTATAAAGATTCTATCCAAATCATCTCCCTTTACGGCAAGCACAAACAACCCTCCGATAAGGATATGAACGGAATCGATGTCGTCTTATTCGATTTGCAAGACGTGGGCTGTCGTTTCTACACCTATATCTCGACTCTTCAATACGTTATGCGATCTTGTATAGACAACTCCAAAGCCCTAATCGTTCTCGATCGTCCTAATCCGAACAACTTTGTCGATGGTCCGATCCTTAGAGACGACTGCAAGAGTTTTGTTGGACTTCAACCGATCCCTATTTGCTACGGCCTAACCATAGGCGAATACGCTAATATGATAAATGACGAGAACTGGGTCGATAGTCTTTTGCGTTGCGACTTGACTGTCATTAAAATGCTTTCATATAACCGAGATAGCGTCTATGCTTTGGACGTTAGCCCTTCGCCGAACTTGCAGACGATGCAGGCGATAAAGAATTATCCTACATTATGCCTTTTCGAAGGTACGATAGTCTCCGTCGGCAGAGGCACTAACACTCCTTTTGAGATTATCGGTTTCCCGAATTACAGCCATGGCGATACTCTTTTTACGCCAAAAGCCATCAAAGGCGTTGCCGAGAACCCTCCTTTCCTTTCGCAAACATGCAACGGCAAACGAATAGAAATCCAAAATGACACAATACAACTAAGTATAATTATTGATGCTTATCAAGATTGGTTACAACAAGGCGACAACTTTAAGCATAAAGAAAAATTCTTCAATCGTATGTTTGATCTTTTGTCGGGTAGCGAGGAACTAAAACAGCAGATCCTTTCTAATCAAAGCGAACAGACTATCCGCCAGACATGGCTTCAAGACTTAGAGGCTTATAATTCCATCCGCCGCAAATACCTTCTCTACTAATTCTCCTTGACCTTGTTGAAATTTCCCTTCATCTTCTCGTTGCCACTACGGCACTTCGTCGTTGCCACTCCCCACCTTCCCGTTGCCACTCCCCACCTTACCACCAAAAAAATGGGATTTTTTTGTCAAAAAAATGGGATTTTTTTAGTAAAAAAATGGGATTTTTTTGGTGAAAAAATGGGATTTTTTTACTCACAAGGTGGGGAGTGGCAACGGCGAGGTGGGGAGTGGCAGCCGTGAGGTGCCGTAGTGGCAACGGCGAGATGAAGGGAAAATTCATGGACATCAAGGCTTTTGACAAGAAACTCCGACATTAATTGAATAACATCGGAGAATGGTTTTGATAAAATAAGACTTTATTTAATAATGTTAAACTTCGTTTCGATAAGATTAAACTTCGTTTCAATAAGATTAAACTTTATTTCAATAAGATCTAACTTTATTCTACTAATATCAAACTTTATTTGAGTAAGGTTAGATCTTATTTCGTGGAAGAATTACCAACCTTTGTTGTATTCGTCTTTTAGGGTGCTTACACGGACGGTGTCGGTTTGGAGATCGGAAGGACTATCGTTGGCGTTGCAATTATCGACAAATTCCATTCCTGACGGCATCGCAAAACCTCCCTTGTAGAAACCAAGATGTGGGTTCTTTTCGCACTCGTTCATAAAGTAACCAAAGATAGGCAAAGCCATTGCGGCACCTTGTCCCCAAGCCATAGAGTTGAAGTGAATGCTACGATACTCGCCACCAACCCAAATAGCGGTGGCTAACTTAGGATTAAGGCCGATAAACCAACCGTCTGAGTTGTTGTCCGTTGTGCCTGTCTTGCCTGCCAATACGGATTTGACGCCGTACTTGTATCTTAGACGAGAACCCGTTCCGCCATCAACAACGCCCTTCATAAGATCGACAACCAAGTAAGCCGTCTGATCGTCTAAGGCAGAGTTGGATTTCGAAGTGAAAGTCTCCAAGACCATTCCTTTGTTGTCGGTGATTTTGGTGATGTATACAGGTTCTTTGTGAATGCCGTGATTAACGAAAGTTGCCATAGCACCAGCCATCTCCCATACGGTTAGGTCAGGGGTGCCTAAACAGATACTCGGAACGGCTTGAATAGGGTCGGTTATACCCATGCTACGAACCAAGTTGATAACGCTTTGCGGTGTGGTGTAGTCTTTCATAAGGGCAGCCGAGACGTAGTTAACAGAGTTGGCTAAAGCCCATTTTAGATTGACCATCTCGCCTTCTCTTGCGTGGGAGGAGTTCTTTGGAGTCCAATCGTCGTAATCAGGGAAGGTTACGGGTGAGTTCTCTATTTGGAAGCAAGGGTCTAAACCAGAGTCTCGCATAGCAGCCGCATAGACAAAAGGCTTAAAAGTAGAACCTATTTGGCGGCGACCTAAGCATGCGTTATCGAACTTAAAATATTTGTAGTTAATACCGCCGACATAGACCTTAACGTGTCCTGTTTGAGGCTCGATGCTAACCATACCTGTGTTGAGGAAGTATTTGTAGTACTTGATAGAATCCATAGGGGAGAGGATAGTATCCTTAACGCCGTCCCAAGAGAAAAGGGTCATATCGGTTGGGGTGTTGAAGGCGGCATCTATTTGTTTTTCGCTATCGCCGTTGTCTCGCATCTTGCGGTAACGCTCAGAGGAGACTTTGGCTTGATTGTAGTATTTTTGGATATTATCTTTGGATATGCCGGTAAAAGGTCCACTCGAACGACCTTTGCATTGAGCGAAAAAGGCTTTTTGCAAATCCTGAAATTGTTTCTTAACAGCCAATTCGGCGTTCTTTTGCATATCGTAGTTGATGGTAGTGTAGATTTTAAGGCCGTCTCTGTATACGTCATAATTAGATCCGTCGTTTTTGTAGTGAGTTTTGCACCAATCGTTCATAAATTGACGGACTTTCTCACGGAAATAAGTGGCTATTCCTTCGTCTTGAGTCTGTGGGTTGTAATGTGTTTTCAACTCTGTTTTGATAGCCTTTTCGTAGGTGGCGTCATCGATGAAATCGTATTTATTCATCTGAGCCAAAACGGTGTTACGCCTTTCGGTGCTTTTGTCTTTGTGGCGAACAGGGTTGTAAGTGGTAGGGGCTTTCAATAGACCAATCAAGACGGCGGACTCTTCCAAGGTTAGTTCCTTAGGTATCTTGCCAAAGAATGTGTATGAAGCCGTTTTGATGCCAAAAGAATTAGAACCAAAATCGACGGTGTTGAGGTATAGGGAGATTATCTCTTGTTTGGAATAACGGCGTTCCAACTTAACGGCTACAACCCACTCTTTTAGTTTGTAATAAGGGGTAGCAAGTCTGCTTTTCTTCTCTCTCGGAAAGAGGTTTTTGGCCAATTGTTGAGAGATAGTGCTACCGCCTCCTGAGGAATGCCTACG
This sequence comes from Erysipelotrichaceae bacterium, assembly GCA_963588535.1. Lineage (GTDB taxonomy): Bacteria > Bacteroidota > Bacteroidia > Bacteroidales > P3 > Scybalousia_A. The sequence goes on from CAVAII010000181.1 coordinate 13,563, forward strand.
GCCGATAACAGTCTTGAAAAGAACTCTAAACAAACTACGACTATCTATGCCGCTATGCTTTTCGAATCTTACGTCTTCGGTGGCTTTTAGGGCGTTGATTAAGTTTTCGGGCAAATCTTTGTATTCTACGTTAGTACGGTTTTGAATACCAATGTAGCCGAGCAAAGAACCATCGTCTGCAAGGACTTCGCTTGCGAGATTGCTCTTAGGATTCTCCAACTGCTCGAAAGAAGGCATAAAACCTAACCAACCAAAAGATAAGAACATAAAAAATAAGACCACCACGCCTAAGAATATGCCGTAAATGGTCCACATTCTTTTGACGTATTTCGTATATGTGGCAGGTTGCTTCTTTTTGGTATTGTTTTCTGTATATTGTGCCATAAATAAAATGGGATTAAAGTGGTTGTCTTTCTATGTGTAAGCCAATATCTTCTACTCCTTGCAGAATAGTGTCCTTGGTTGCTTGCTCTACTTTGAAGATATACTTACCTTTTTGAGCAAATTTGACGTTTTTGGCAAACCAAAATCTATTATCCTTAATGTCCGAGTTGCCTTTGCCTTTCCAAGTGCCGTCTAAGGAAGAGAGGATACACTCGACAGTGTCTCGTTTGGTAACGCTGCCGTCAGGGTAGATAGTGGTAATAAAAAAGAATATGTTGTTGTATTTGTAGTCTGTGTTATGGCGGAGATTGATAGCGAATTTGTAGTCGTAAGCGATGTCTTTTTGGTCGATATCTACTTCGAAAGTCTTTCTATCTATCATATTCCAGCCTTTGTTATCTACCTTTGTGTTCTTATCAAAGATTACGTTGCTATTGCAAGAAGCAAATAAGCAGGCAAACATCAAGACGAATAGTATTTTAATAGAATATGTCTTCATTTCTATTGTGTTGTTTTAGTCGTTAAGTTTATAACTCTCCAAATCTGCTATTTCTTTGTTGGCTTTGTTTAGATTAATCATCTTATTAACGTTGCTTGCCGAGATAGCGATATATTCTGAGGAGTTCTCGTAGGAATACCATAAGATACCTTTTAGGATATCTACCTTGCGATAGATGGCTTTTCCTTTTTGAGTTTGGATACTTACGCCCAATGGTGGAAGGTTTCGTAAGGCGTCTTGATAAACGTCATATTCGTAGTTAAGACAGCATTTTAGTTTGCCACATTGACCTGCTAACTTCTGAGGATTAGGGAATAACTGCTGTACTTTGGCAACCGAGGTGCCGACCGAAGTAAAGTTATTTAACCAAGTAGAGCAACAAATCTCCCTTCCGCAAGTACCAATACCGCCAAGACGTCCTGCTTCTTGACGAACGCCAATCTGTCGCATCTCTATTTTGATATGAAAAGCCTCAGCCAATTGTTTAATCAACAAACGAAAGTCTACTCTGTCCTCGGCAGTGTAATAGAATATGGCTTTGGTGCCATCGCCTTGATATTCTACGTCGTTAATCTTCATATCAAGTTTGTCATCCATTACAAATCTACGAGTTTCGAACAAAGTGGCGTCTTCTTTGGACATAACCTCTATCCACTTTTCGATATCGCTTGCTTTGGCACGACGATAAAGTTTCTTAACGTTGTCAATATTGAAACTTTTCTTCTTTTTCATCTGTATTCTACACAACTCGCCAGTTAGGGATACGATACCGATATCATGACCTGGCGTACCTTCTACGGCAACTATATCTCCCTCGGTAATTTCTAAGCCGTCGGGGATTTGATAGAAGTCTTTGTGAGAGTTTTTGAAACGAACCTCTACATAATCGAAGTTACCTTGTGCCGAAGGTGGCTTAATATTCTTTAACCAATTAGTCTCGTGAAGTTTTTCACAACTATTCAAGTTCTTACTATCTATTGTCTCGTAACTTTCTGGCTTTTGAGAAGTGCCACGTGTTAAGGTAATAGGATCTTTATAATCTCTCGGACACAGACCAAGCGTAGGGTCTTCCTCAAAGTATGGATGCACATATTGTTCTTGCTGAAAGAAAGTATCTTCTTCCATTGCCTCCATAGTTTGGATTCTCTTTATTTGTTCTTTTTCTTCTGTGGCGGTTGTCTCTGTAGTCAAGGTAGTGGTGTCTTCTTGCGAAGTCTCTGTAATAGCAGAAGTTGTAGTCTCTTGTATAGGTTCAGAAGGAATATTCGTTTGTTTAGAATTATTCTTTTGTTGCTTTGTATTATTCTTTGTGTTATTCATTATCTTTGCTTTAATACATTATATAACGTTTGCAAAAGTACAATATTTTTTTGTTAGAAGCGTAAAAAATCCGCTAAATAACGCAATTACTTTCTCTCTTTGCCTTTGGAACGCTTCTTTAAAGTACTTATTCTATATTAATAATAGTAGAGAAAATAGGCGAGAAGGCGTCTTTGCGAATAGATATTTCGTACTCTCCTTTGGATAAATAGAAATTAGTTGCGTTTGCGTCCCATTCTCTAAAAGAATTGTTACCTATAACTATATTATAGTCTATGGTTTCTCCCTTTTTTATCTCTTTTTTATCAAATCCCCTTAGATTTATTTCATTAGTGCAGTAGTCGGAATAGAGTTTTTTGACATAGACTTGTGCAACCTCTTTGCCGTCCATAGTGCCTGTGTTAGTAACTTTGCATTTTACTTCTACTTTTACGCTATCTGTATGGTTGTTTATTACTTTTACATCAAAATTGCTATATTCAAACTCTGTATAACTACGTCCAAAACCAAAAGGATATAAAGCCTTTGAGGTGCCTTCTAAATAATCCGCTCTATTGCCAACTCTTTTGGTATTATAATAACAAGGCAAAGCACCAATATCGGAAGGGAAGGAGATAGGCAATCTGCCGCTCGGATTATTATAACCAAACAAAGTCTCTACAATAGCATTCGCTCCTTTTAGTCCAGGATAGAAACACTCCAAGATAGCATTGCAATAATTCTTTTCTTGTTTTAATATCAATGGTCTGCCATTAACTAATACCAAAATAATAGGTTTGTTTAATAAGGCTAATTCTTCTAATAAATCTATTTGCACACCGGCTAATTCAAGACTACTTCTGTCGAAGCCTTCTCCGCTTGTAATATCCGAAACAGTGTTATTCTCTACCTTTGCAGCCCCTGTGTTCTCATATTT
>CAVAII010000182.1:0-14568 GCA_963588535.1 Erysipelotrichaceae bacterium
CGAAATTCCTTGTCGGGTAAGTTCCGACCTGCACGAATGGTGTAACGATCTGGGTACTGTCTCAGCCACGAGCTCGGTGAAATTGTAGTAGCGGTGAGGATGCCGCTTACCCGCAACGGGACGGAAAGACCCCGTGAACCTTCACTATAGCTTAACATTGACTTTGGATAATTGATGAGTAGGATAGGTGGGAGACTGAGAAGCAGAGGCGTTAGTCTTTGTGGAGTCGTTGTTGAAATACCACCCTTTGATTGTTTAGGGTCTAACTTTAATAAAGGACAGTGTTTGGCAGGTAGTTTGACTGGGGTGGTCGCCTCCAAAAGAGTAACGGAGGCTTTCAAAGGTTCCTTCATTACGGTTGGTAATCGTAAGTAGAGTGCAATAATATAAGGGAGCTTGACTGTGAGACAGACAAGTCGAGCAGGTAAGAAATTAGGATATAGTGATCCGGTGGTACCGCATGGAAGGGCCATCGCTCAAAGGATAAAAGGTACTCCGGGGATAACAGGCTGATCACCCCCAAGAGCTCACATCGACGGGGTGGTTTGGCACCTCGATGTCGGCTCGTCACATCCTGGGGCTGGAGAAGGTCCCAAGGGTTAGGCTGTTCGCCTATTAAAGTGGCACGCGAGCTGGGTTCAGAACGTCGCGAGACAGTTCGGTCCCTATCTGTTGTGGGCGTAGGAGATTTGAGAGGATCTGACTTTAGTACGAGAGGACCGAGTTGGACGAACCTCTAGTGTATCGGTTGTTTCGCCAGAAGCATGGCCGAGTAGCTAAGTTTGGAGCGGATAAGTGCTGAAAGCATCTAAGTACGAAACCGGCCTCAAGATGAGATCTCCATATAGGGTTGTCGAAGACTACGACGTTGATAGGTTGCAGGTGTAAAGGCAGGAATGCCAAAGCTGAGCAATACTAATAACCCGAAGACTTCAAAGAGAAGTAAAACAAGAGTTTTAGAATAATCGTTGTGTTAAATCGTTTTTGTATGCTTGTTTTAGTCAATTAAATCTTAAAAGATATTTTTGGCAGTTATAGAGAAGGTGATCACCTCTTACCATTCCGAACAGAGAAGTTAAGCCCTTTATCGCCGATGATACTGCAACAAGTATGTGGAAAAGTAGGTCGCTGCCAAGTAAGTTAAAGAGAGTTACAAAATAATGTGACTCTCTTTTTTGTTGTATATGTATCAATAGTTGGATTCTTATTACTTCTGTTGTATATTGACATCTATTGATTAGTTGTATAATAATATAGTCTTCGGTTTTTATTTTGGGTTTTAGTTTTATTTGATATCTGACGTATAAATTAAATATAGTGGTAGTCGCTTTCGTTTCCTTTTTCATTTTCTTTTGAATACCGTAAGTTCTTGTTCGGAGAATAACCCTCATTATTTAGGATGAGAGAGAATTTGCTTCTATTGTTTTGATAGAAACCTTTACCTTTTTGTTTTTACTTCAGAACCTTGCTAGTTTTAACACGGAACCTCGTCAGTTTCAATACGGAAGGTTAGGTATTAAAATACGGCGTAATTATGGTGAATTTACGGCGTAAATAGGGTCTAACTACGGCGTAATTGAGGTCTAACTACGGCGTAATTGAATAGTCGAGGTTCTGTGTTAAAGATGAGAAGGTTCAGTGTTAAAACTGGGAAGGTGGAGAGGTGAAAATAGGAAGGTAGAGGGAAAGAGATAGGAATATACAGGGAAAAGGTAGGACGGTAGAGAGTAGAGGTAGGATGGTAGAAGGATATGGTAGGAGAGATAGAGATAAAAGTAAAAAAAGTTAGAGACTAAAGTTAAAAAAATAAAGAGTAATGGAAGGAATGGTAAAATGGAAAGGTTGAAAGATATAAAGAATATTAAAGGTGGAGTAATGGGATTATGTTAAGGAATTAAGTAGGTACTACAATCTTTGCAGAGAGGGATAAGACAATAACTACTCTTGGTGCTACGTTGGATAAATAAGAACAAGATAAAACTATTTAGATTCTTAAAAATTGGTCAAACACATTAGAAAACATATTAAATACAGAAAAAAATGGAAGATTTAAAGGAATATATAGAGGATCGATTCAAACAACTTGCGAAAAATCTAGGTTTCACTCCGCAGACTCCACAGAAGGAGACGAAAGAACCTACAACAATTTCAGGAACGATTACTTTTCTAGGGAAGGGAACGTTAGCGAGAGTAAAACAAAATCAACAAGAAACAGATACTCAGCAAGAAATGGAGGAGAATAATCGTACTATCTATAATGAGGACGAGTTACCTTTTTAATTATTAGTAAAGCAGAATAGAACTAAATAGTATTCTCAAAATCTTTATTCTTTCTGATTAATCGCAAAGATTGACGATTTCATTATTTATCTAAGTAACCTCGCATAGTTTAGGTAACTTAGATAAATTTTGATTAATAGACCGCATTTTCTATGAAAAAAGGGGGGAAAGTTAGGGAGGAATGTTGTAACTTTGCAAAAGTTTTGAAAAAAAAGGAAAGTAAAAGAAGAATGAAAATAAAGAGATTTGGGATACTGGTGTTGATGTGTTGTTGTGTTTTAGTGTCTAAGGCACAGTATAATATATCAATAGAGATAGAGAATACAAAGACAGATACATTGTTAATGGGTTATTTTTGGCACGGAGGGACGTATGCACTTGATACTGCAATAAATAAAAAGAATAAATTTGTATTCAAAGACAAGACGAAGAAGTTAGAAGATGGTATATATTTCTTTTCTAATATGGATGGGAGATATTGTGAGTTTTTGATTGACAGTGATCAAGATATACGTTTTAGGACGAAGGACGAGAATTGGATTAAGAATATGGAGGTAAAGGGCAGTGAGAAGGAAAGAATATACTTTGAATATTTGCAAAAAAGCGATTCATTAGCAGGTATTTATAGCAAGATAGTGAATGGTAGAGAAAAGATACAGAAAGAGGAATATGATACGAAGATAAAGACCTTAACAGAAGAAAACGATAGATTAAAACAAGAGTTCATAAAGAATAATCCTAATCATTTATTAACAAAGATATTAACTTGTACGCAACCTTTGAAGATGCCAAAGTTTGATACTATCTACAAAAAGGATGGTAGCGTTGATACGTTGGAGACACAGAATAGAGGTTTTTGTTGGTATAAGAAACATTATTTTGATAACGTTGATTTCTCATGTGGTGCGTTGCTAAACACTTATAAACAAGTCTTTATGGACTATTACAATCGTTATTGGGAGAGTGTTATGAAGTATGAAAAGGCGGATTCTATACTTTATTATGCTTCTTATTGGATAGACAAGGCGACCGATAAGAAGATGTTTGAGTTTTTGGTGCGAGATATAACGACAAGGTATTTGCAAAGTGGGGTTATGGGACATGATAAGGTCTATGTAGGAATGGTAGAAAAGTATTTAAAAACAGGTAAGTACACTGCTCTGTCGCCATCTGATATGCAAGCGAATATCGAACGTGCGGACAAGTGGAAAAATTTGCTAATAGGACAGACGGTGCCTGATATTGCTTGTCCAGAAGGTGGGGAAGAGACGCCGTGGCATCATTTGGGAGAGTTAGAAAATAAGTATAAGATATTAGTTTTTTGGAGTATAGATTGCGGACATTGTACAACCGAGATACCGCATTTGAATGATTTCTATAAGGAGTACGGCAAAACATATAATATAGGTATATTTGCGGTGCATACTGAGGGGGAGATAGAGAATAGGGATGAGTTTTTGAAAAAGAATGATATTCATTGGGTTTCGGTCAATGGATTGTTTGCTAATTTGGATTGGAGGGAGTATTTTGATATTGAGAAAACGCCTGTTGTATATGTTTTGGATAAGAAAAATAAGATATTAGCGAAAAATATACCGATAGACAATTTGAAAAAAGTCTTTGAGGTATTGGAAAATGGAGGATTTGATTTATGAAAATAGGTAAAATATTGTTGTTGTGCGTGTGCTTATTGTCTTTTGGCGTAAAGGCACAGAGAGATTATAAGGTAACGTTCTTTATACATGATTATCAATACGATAGTATCTATATAGAGGGTTATGAAGGTGGAGATAACATAATGTTAGATAGCGTAGAGATAAGCAAAGACGGAGGTTTTCACACTACTCTAAAAGACTGTATGCAAGGAATGTATATGGTTAAGAGTAAGAAAGGTGATATGTTCTCGTTTTTGTTGGATAGGGATAGTAGTTTTACTATTGAAGTCTATCAAGATGGAGAGTTTTTTGTGGAAAACTCGCCTCAAAACGATGCTTATTTTTTGTATCAGAGAGAAAATAAGAAGGTGCAGACGGCTATGTATTACTATCGAATCAAGGCCTCGGCAAAGGACGCTAACGTAGATTCTTTGCGTAAGGATATTATGGAGGTTATGGACTCGTTCGAGAGGTTTCAGGAGAGTTTCTTTCATACCTATCCTAACAATTTGATAACCGTAATAACTATGGGTATGAATCAGTCGGCTCCGTCTTATTTCTTTGAGAATGGTAAATTGAAGCAAGGCAAGGAGAAGGAGTACGCTTATTATTATCGTCAGCATTATTGGGATAAATTTCATTTTGAGGATATTAGGATATTATATAGTCCTTATTTTATTAAACAATTCGATACTTATATAAGTGAGATAACGCCTCAGCAGGTGGATAGTATTTGCTTGGCGATAGATGAGTTTGTAAAGGTGGCAGACAAGAGAAAGGGTAGGGAATACGCTGATTATGTGCTTAGTTGGTATATGCAGAACTTGTCTAAATTGCCGTTTTCGTTTAATGAAATAATATACACAAATCTTGCGAATAAGTATATGAATAGGTTAGAGAGGTTTCTCTTACCGAGCGTTGTAGAATACCATAAAGAGACGGTGAAGAACCTTACGCCGTTTTTGCCAAATAAGCAGATGCCGAATATTGTTTTAAGGGACTTTAAGGGTAATACGCAGTCGCTTTATTCGGTGAAACATAAATATACTGTACTGTATTTCTTTTCAACAAGTTGTGAGAGTTGTAAAAAGGATTTGGAGGATTTGAAACGATTCTATAAAGAAGAGAAAGATAAGTACGATGTGGAGATATATTCTATTGATGTTGAGCCAGATTACGCTATTTGCAAGGCAAGACAAGAGGCTGACCCATACGATTGGATAGTAACGCACGCAAGTAAGGAGGAGTTGGACCCTTATAATTTCAACCTTAATCACACTCCAACTTTGTATGTTTTGGACGAGAATAAGAAGGTTATCAACAAGACGGCTATCTACGACCATGTAGGGCAGACAATAAAAATAGACTACGAAAATAAGCAAATAGAGGGAAAGAAATAAATTAGAAAGAAATAAAAAAGCAAATATTTGCAGTAAAAAAGCAGAGAATAGAATAAATTGTATTAATTTCGCAGTTGTTTTAGTAAATAAGCGATAAAGATTTGTAGATATGAACACAAAGATAAATAAGAGGATAAAAAGATATTTAGCCGTAGGAGTAATGAGTTTTACGGTGCTATTTAGTGGGGGCAACGTTTTGGCTCAAAATACTTTATCTACTTGGCAAGAGAATGATTTAAGTGGTCAAGCGAAGGAGAAATTCTTTTCTCGTAACTATGCAGACGCTTATAATGATTATTCATTGTTGATAAAAAATTATACTACCATTGCACCTACCAAACATATTGTTGATAATCAATCTAACGAATTGAGTGAGTGGTATTTCAATCGTGCGATGTGTGCTTATTATCTAATGAATAACGATGTAGATGTTTTGTTTAGGGAGTATATTACAAAGTTTCCTAATAGTGAAAAGGTAACCAAATCAGTTTTCTATATTGCTAATTGGTATATTCAAAAGGCGGACTATGTGAAGGCTTTGGAAACGTATCAAACTATTGATGTAGAAGCATTAAGCAAAGAGGAATATTTGGAATACTATTATAAGATTGGTTATTGTTTGTTTTTGAATAACTCGTATGAAAGGGCTTTGTCTTCGTTTGAGAAGGTAAAGGATTCGCAGAGTGTATATTCCTCACCTGCAAAGTATTATTATGCTCATATACTATACGAAAAGGGAGATTATGATAAGGCTTTGAAGGAGTTTGAGGCGTTGAGAAAAGATAAGTATTTCAAAAGCGTAGTACCTTATTATATCTGTCAAATCTATTATCTTAAAGGCGATTACGACAAATTGATAGAGATGGCACCGATGCTTAGTGAAAAGAGTATAAATTCCAAACGTGCTACGGAGTTGAATAGAATGTTGGGCGATGCTTATTATAAGAAAGGTAATTATGATCAGGCGATAACCTATATTCAAAAGTCAATAGAGACGAATCAAGCCGTAAATAGAGAGGATAACTACTTGATGGGTTATTGTTTAATGCAGACTAATGAATATTCTAAGGCAATAGACTATTTGGAGAAATCTTCTGTCGGAGACGATGGTATGGGACAGAATGCCTTGTATTATTTGGGTTATTGTTATTTGCAAGCAAAGGATACAACGCAAGCCAAGAATGCTTATAAGGCTGCAAGTGAGATGAGTTATGATAAGGATATACAGATGGAGAGTATGTTCGATTATTCTAAACTATGTATCAATGACCCAGAACCTTACAACAATGCAATAAAGAATTTCCAAAAATATATCAAAAAATATCCTAAATCCACAAAGACAAAGGAGGCGAAAGGCTATCTTGTTCAGTTGTACGAGCGTACACGTAATTATAAGGAGGCTATAAGTCTTATTGAACAGATGGATAAAAAGGATAAGCAGATAAGTGGTATATATCAAAAACTATGTGTTAATCGTGGTATAGAGTTGTATAATATAGGAGACTATAAAGGAACTATTGAGGTGTTGGATAAATCCTTAAAGAACCCTTCGGAGAATACTTTGGTGGCTAACGCATATTACCTAAAAGCAGAATCTTACTACAAGTTGGGCGACTACAAAAAGAGTATTACAGCCCTAAATAAATTCTATTCTATACCTAATTATAAGAAGTCGTCTTACGTTAATAACGCAGACTATTCGATGGCTTATAATTTGTTTAAGCAAAAGAAATATTCTTTGGCCAAGAATTATTTTCTAAAAGTAGTTGATAGTAAGCGAGATATTTCCTCAGTAATAAGGAACGATAGCAAGTTAAGATTAGGCGATTGTGAGTATATGGCAAGCAATTATTCGGGTGCTATTACTTATTATGATGCTGTAATAGAAGAGAATAGAGACAATATAGACTACGCTTATTATCAAAAATCAATGGCTTTGGGTGCTTTGGGTAAGCATGAGGCAAAGTCTACGACTCTTACAACGGCAATAGAGAAGTTCCCATCCTCGACATATCGTGCAAATATGTTTTATGAATTGGCTAACACGTATTTAGCCTTAGATAAGAATACACTTGCATTACAGACTTATCAAAACTTAGTTAAGCAATATCCTTCTTCGGCAAATGTGAAGGAGAGTTTGGGTAAGATAGGTATGTTGCAATATCAAAATGGTAAATATAACGAGGCCCTTAATACGTTCGACAAGTTAGTAAAGACTTATCCTTCTTCTTCTGAGGCAAAGGCAAGTTTGGCAACCATTAAGAATATATATATGGATAGGGGACAGACGGACGAATATTTTGAGTACTTAAAGACTATCCCTAACGGCAAGATAACTAACGAGGAAAAAGAACAGATGCTATATCAAACGGCTGAGAATCAATATATGGACGAGAAATATAGTGTAGCAGTTACTTCGTTTGAAAAGTATTTGAATAGTTTCTCTACGGGGGCTAATTCCTCAAAGGCAACTTATTATTTAGCAGACTGTTTGATGCGAACAGGCGACACAACTCAGGCTATTAAATATTATTCTCAAATAGCCCTTCAACCAACAACCGATAGAACAGAAAAGGCTCTTTTGCTAACGGCAGAATATTACGAAAAATACAATTCAAGTGAGGCAATACCTTATTATATGCGTTTGGATAGCGTATCTTCTTCTTTGGCTAATAGACTAAAAGCCAAGTTGTCACTTATGCAAATCAACTATAATTTGGAGCATTATGTATCCGCAATTGAGTACGCAAATCAAGTGCTTACTTTGTCCAATGTTCCTTCGGATAAAAGAGATGAGGCGGAGTATATACTTGCTAAATCTTATCTTGCAACCTCTGATACGGAGAATGCTAAGAAGTATTTTTCACAGACCAAACTATCTGATAATGGCGAGATTGCAGGCGAGAGTATGTATACTTTGGCTTTGATAGAGTATAACGATAAGAATTTGGACGAGAGTGAGAAGATTATCAAAACATTCTCTAAGAATCCTACCGATGAGTATTATTTGGCTTTGAGTTATATTTTGTGGGCAGATATCTTTGCCGATCGTGGTAACGAGTTCCAAGCCAAACAAACTCTAAAAAGTATTATAGATAACTATGATAACGAGGAAGTTGTTCAGATGGCACAAGAAAAATATAACGCCCTAACAACTAAACAAGAGACCTCTAAACAAGAAAACGAGAAGAAAGAAAAAGAAAGTCAAAATGCTGTTGACGAGATTATTATACCATAAACAAGAAAAAATGATTACTCTAATGAATAAGATTGAAAAAAGAAATAATAAATTAGTCCGTGATATTATATTTGTGATAAACGTGGTTAGTGTTATGGGAGTAATGTTACTTTCCAACAAAGTATTAGCCACAGAATCAGTACAGAAAGATACTGTCTATAACGAGAGTGTAATAGTTAATGTTGGTTTTAATCCTATTGTAAGCGATGCTAACAAGATAGTGGAGAATCCTACGATTTTCGATACTTCTTTTTCGCAAATCAACCTATCGTTCGAGAAGATAGACAAAGGTTATACTACGCAATTAGCCTTCGACACCATTAAGGCAGCACAAGTAAAAGGCGAACCTGTTGCAAGACTATACAATTTTAATATTAAAGGCGGTTTGGGTATGGCTTTCTCCAAAAAACTTGGTAATGGCTTTACTCCATTGTTGCAAGCCTCTTATACTTCCCTTCGTGATCGTCATCTTATCTATGGTGCAGATGTGTATTTCCGCAATATTATCGGCAAGACAAAAGACTATGGTTATGGAGGTTATAGCAATGGTGATATTAATCTTTGGGCAAAAAAGATAATGGATAATTATGCTCTTACCTCACGTGTTTATTACAATTACAATCGTCATTATTATTACGGCACATCTCCTTATTTGGCTTTTGATAGTGTATTGAAAGATGCACAGAAAAAAGATTATCGAGTAACCTATCATAATCTTGGTTTAGACTTGGCATACACCAAATTACAGCGTGATAACTCCTTCCAAACTAACTCTTATTTTACACTTAACTATACTTCGAGCAAACTAAAAAGTAGAGAATTGGACTTGCACTTATTATTAGATTTTAGCAAGAACCTTCATTTGTTTGGTGCTACCGAACAGACACTTGGTTTGAGTTTCGATTATCGTCATGCTTTTCGTTTCTACAAAGGTACTCTTCTGGATACAATAATGAATGTACCTCTTGGTAACTATTTTATTAACGATGTATCAGTTCTTTATGCTAATAATGCGGACGAAATAGAGTCTTATTCTAAGTCTCGTGCATTATTCAATTTCTCACCTTATTTTATCTTTGATTATAAGAAGTTTCATTTCTTTACCTCTCTTGCATTTGTGCCTAAGATAAATGGTTACAACGACTTCCAAATACTTCCTACGGCTACTATCTCCTTTGAGGTTATTCAAAATATACTTTCCTTCTATGGTGGATTCAAAAGCGAGGCAAAGTTACCAACTCTATACGACTTAGTCTCTGATAATCCGTTCCTTGCACCTTCTATTCGTTTGCAAGACGAAGCAAATGAGAATCTATTTATAAAACTTATTACAACTATTTCTCCTTCTGCTCAAATTACTTTGGAAGGTGGTATTACTGAGATGAAAAATCATCATTTCTATTATAATACTCTTGCATATAATACTCCTATATGTAACACTATGACAATAGATTATGCTAATGCCAAACGTTATTATGCTACCTTTGAAACACATTTTAATATCTCTTCCTCTTTCTTCTGTAACCTACAAGCAACTTATCAGCAAATAACTCGAGATGATGACCTTACAGCCTATTATTGTCCTAAATTCTACACTACCCTTGACCTAACCTATAAATATGCCGATAAACTCTTGGTATCCGTTGCTCCAACCTTTAAGACAAAGCAAACGGCAAAGTATTTAGACACTGAGTATAAGATTAAACCAACTATTAATGTTGCCTTAGACGTTACCTATAACTACACTAATAATTGGTCATTCTTCCTAACTGCCGAGAATCTATCCTTCCAAAACTATAACTACTATTATGGTTATCCTGCCTACTCATTTATTGCCCTTGTAGGTGCAAAATATAGATTCTAATAGTTAGTAATTAAGTATATTAAAAGGAAAAGAAAAAACCTTAACAAGTTTCTTTTTGGTTAAGGAACGATAAAACGAAAAAAGCAATAGAAAAAAGAAAGTGTGTATTTCTTGTATTAAAATTCTTGGTTAATACTTTGAGAAATACACACTTTTTAGGAATACTTCCTAATGCTTTTTTCTTTTCTTATAATCCTATTCGGACTTATTTAATAATCTGCATTATCTCATCTACTTTTGGCGAAAGAATAATCTCTGTTCTACGATTCTTTGCTCTGTTTTCTGCGTTATTGTTTGCTACCTTAGGAACGTATTCACCTCTACCACAAGGAACTATTCGCTTTGGACTAATCTTGCTATCTGCTAACAAAATCTTTGTAATAGATGTAGCACGCATAACACTCAAATCCCAATTGTCTTTTATTTGATTCTTTCCCTTCAAAGGTACGTTGTCCGTGTGTCCTTCTACCATAACGTCTATATCTGCATTCTTTTCCAAAACGCTTGCTATCTCTTTAAGAGCATTCTTACCTTGTTCGCTAACTTCCCAAGAGCCACTGCCAAAGAGTAGTTTCTCCTCCATCAAAACATATACCTTACCATTCTTATTCTCAATCGTTAAGCCTTTGCCTTCAAATCCCAAAAGAGCATCTTTCAAAGTCTTTTGAATCTTATTCAATTGTTCTTCCTTACCCGATAACTGTGCTTTAAGTTCTTTCATTTGACGTTGATTCTCAGAGAACTCATTCTGCAAACTATCCAATGTCTGTTCCTTACGATTAATCTCCAACTCCCTTTGATACAATTGATCGCTAAGTTCGGTTAGTCTCTCGCTTTTGTCTGTAAGTATCTCATTAACACGTTTGTTTGCTGCCTCTAATTGTGATTTCAAATCCTCGTTTTCTTTGTTTAGAGACTTTAACAAATCAGAAGATTTCTTGTCGCCCTTCATTAAATCCTCTATGTTTTGATTTTTGGTTTTCAAATCATTTTGTAGAGAACTTATATTCTCATTCAAAGTGGCGTTGTTGTTCATGCAGTCTTTTAGTTTCTTGTTAGTTCTCTCGTTTGTCTGCAATGCTTCGTTGTATTTCTTTTGACTAACGCACGAAGAAAGCAAAACGATTGCTAACACCAATACAATTGTCTTTTTCATCTTGTTTAACTTATTTTTTGTTTAATTATTTATTCTTATCTTGCTTAATCACTGATTTTTACCGACACAGGACAATGATCCGATTGCATGGCCTCTGGGTGAATAGCAGCCTCTAAGATACGGTCTTTGATTAGATTGCTAACCATACAGTAATCTATTCGCCACCCTTTGTTTTTCTGCCTTGAAGAAGCGAAATAACTCCACCAAGAATAAGCATCTTTCGTATCAGGGTGTAGAAAACGAAAAGAATCTGTAAATCCACTATTCAAAAAGTCTGTAACCCACTGACGTTCTTCGGGTAAGAAACCGCTATGTTTGCTATTTGACTTAGGATCGTGTATATCTATCGCCTCATGACAAATATTGTAGTCTCCGCAAAGCACTAATTGAGGGATTTGTTTTTGAAGTTCCAAAGCGTATTGTTGGAAAAAATGTAGCCATTGCATCTTAAAATTCTGTCTTTCCTCACCTGATGTTCCCGATGGGTGATAAATACTTGCTACACTTAGGTTTTCAAAGTCCAAACGTATCATTCTGCCCTCAGAATCGTAGATTTCCTCTCCGCAACCATAGACTACATTCTTAGGTTTTAATCTTGTTAAGATAGCAACCCCCGAATAACCTTTTTTCTTGGCACTAAAAGAATAACAATCATAACCTATGGACTTAAATTCCAGTACAGGTATCTGCGTTTCTTGTGCTTTGGTCTCTTGAAGGCATACAACGTCCGCATCGGATTCTTCTAACCATTGCATAAAACCTTTTGTCATTGCAGCCCTTATACCATTTACGTTATAAGAATATATATTCATTTCGTTTTCTCTTTAATATTGTCTTGTGTTGTTTTAGATTTCTGTGTTTTTTGTTTGTTTTCAGTCGCTTTTTGCACATTAAACGGCAAAAGTAACAAAAAAAATTAGAATAATGGGCGATTATTCTAAAAATATATGTAAATTTGCAACAAATTTGATAGACAATGAGGACTTGGAAGCACTATTATAAGAGATTCTTGATATGGAAGACCACGCATTTGAACAAAACGCAGGTCTTAGTTGGTGCTTCCTTGATTATAGGTCTACTTTGTGGCTTAGCATCTGTTATCTTAAAGAATTTAGTTTCTTATACTTACAGACTAATTACTTCTTTTTCATTCTCTACCTTAGACAATGGTAATTTCTTATACCTAATGTATCCTATGATAGGTATTGCGATTACTGTTATCTTAGTTCGCTATGTTATCAAAGCCGATCTTTCTCACGGAGTTAGCAAAGTTCTGTACGCTTTGTCTCGTAACGATGGCAAGATTGCTACTCATAATTGTTGGTCCTCATTAATAACTTCCACTATTACAGTTGGTTTTGGAGGTAGTGTAGGATTGGAGGCACCGATTGTATATACTGGTTCGGCAATAGGTTCGAATATCTCACGTTTTTTGCATCTTAATCCGCATCTTACAAAGATTCTTGTAGCCTCTGGTGCTGCCGGAGCAGTTGCAGGTATATTCAAAGCACCGGTTGCAGGTATTTTGTTTACTTTCGAAGTCTTGATGTTGGATTTAAGTATGGTTGCCATGTTGCCTATGTTGGTTTCTGCCATAACTGCTGCAATGGTCTCTTACTTCTATCTTGGTTCTGCCGCTACATTTACTTTCGTTTCCACCGTTCCTTTTACCCTTAACAAAATACCGGCTTTCATCGTCTTAGGTGTGGTATCTGCTATTGTGTGTTTGTATTATTTCAAGATAGATAGTTTGGTTACTAAGATATTCAAACGTTTCCCTGTAGTCGTTAAGGTTATTGTTGGCGGATTGCTATTAGGTGGTCTTATATATGTATTTCCCCCTTTGTTCGGTGAAGGATATCCTGCTTTGAACAATCTATTGAGCGGAAATATTCACGCAGTCTTCCAAAATTCTTTCTTTTATAATCTGTCTAACAATACTTTGGTGCTTATCTTGGTATTCTTGGGAATAATCTTATTGAAATCTTTTGCAACCAGTATTACTTGTTCTGCCGGTGGAGTAGGAGGCGTCTTTGCACCTTCCTTATTTATAGGCGGTTTCGTAGGTTTCTTCGTTGCAAGACTACTCAACTTAACGGGTTTGATGCCAGTTTCGGAGAGCAATTTCGTATTAGTTGGAATGTCCTCTGTGATGGCAGGTATAATGTTTGCTCCTTTAACCTCAATATTCCTTATAGCCGAAGTAACAGGCGGTTACAATCTTTTAGCCCCATTGTTAATCTCCACAACTATTGCTTATTTGACCGTTAAGGCATCGAAAAAATATTCTGTATATGCAACTCCTTTGGCAAAACAAGGCGACCTTATGACGCATAACAAAGATTATTCGGCATTGCATTTTATGGACAAACGCAGAATAATGGAAACGAATTTCTACAAACTAAATATTAACGATAGTTTAAGACAAATTGTTAAGGGTGTTGAATGTTCCAATCGTAACTTTTTTATCGTTGAGGACGATGAAGGTTATTTCAAAGGCGTTGTAGTTGTTGATGATGTGCGTCAATACTTATTCCACGAGGAGTGTTATGACAAGATTTTGGTTAAAGATATTGTTCGTTATTCCGATTATTTTATTGCCGATATCAATGACCCTATGGAGAGGATTGCTAAGAAGTTTCAAGGCACTGATAGATATACGATAGTGGTTACCGATAAAGGCAAATTTGTTGGTTGTTTGTCCAGGGCCAATGTCTTTCAGGCTTATCAACAATATATTAGAGAGAATCTTTCTGACGATTAATATTATCGTTATTACTTTTTATCTTTCAATAAATTGAGTTCTCTTTTCATTAACTCTACACTTTATTAAAATAAAATCAGTAGTTATCCAAATAAAATCAGTAGTTATCCAAATAAAATCAGTAATTATCCAAATATTATCAGTAATTATTTGAATAAAATCAGTAAAGAATTTATTAGAATCAGTAAAGAATTTACTAATATCACTAAAC
>CAVAII010000183.1:0-3146 GCA_963588535.1 Erysipelotrichaceae bacterium
GAATAATAGTTATGCAAAAAGGCAAGATTGTAGAACAAGGCACAGCAGTGGATATATACAATAATCCAAAAGAAGAATACACGAGAAAACTAATAGATTCTATCTATATTTAGTAGAAAAACAAAAAAATTATAATATGTAATCCCTTACAAGCAAAAGATTTTGTATATTTGCAAATAGATAATAATAGAATTTTGTATTAAATGAAAAAGATATTTGTACTTATAATCATAATGTGTTCTTTGTTTGCGAACCTATTGTCTGCTCAAAATAGCAAGGCAGATAAAGTTATTCAAAAGGCAAGCGAACTTATTAGACAGAATAAAGAAGATAAAGCAATAGAAATACTACAAAAAGCAACCAAAGACTATTCTGCTTATCCTCCTTTGTATATCTTTTTGGGAGAAATATATTTTCATCAGAATGATTTGCAGAATAGTATCATTAACTACCAAAAAGTAATAGAAATAGACAAAGATTATGACCTCGGAGTATATTATCGTTTGGCTATAATGCAAAAACAGACTAAGGACTACGTTACTTCCAAACAGAATTTTAAGTATTACATAGACAATCAAACAAATCCTAAACACGAATCTACAATAGAGGACTGCAAATACAATATCGAGTGTATTGATTTCATATTAGATCAAAAGAATAACCCAAAGAATTTTAACCCTATTAATTTAGGAGAAAATATTAACGATAGTTTGTATCAGTATTTGCCAACTCTTACCCTTGACAATCAATTATATCTAACTCAAAGGGAAAATAATAGCGAGGATTTCTATTTTGCTAAGATTAAGAACATAGATATTATAAATAATGAGGAACTTCCGTTCGATAAATGGTGGGATAAGAAAGAAAAATTGTCTTCTGTCTTGAATACCTCTGCTAACGAAGGGGCTGCAAGCATATCTCCCGATGGTAGATACTTATATTTTGCTAAGTGTAACACCAAAGACGGCTATGGTTCTTGTGATATCTATCGCAGTAAAAGAAATGGAGATAATTGGGACAAACCTGAGAATTTGGGTCCTACGGTTAATTCTAAGTATTGGGATTCTCAACCGACTATTGCCTCAGATGGTCGTACGCTTTTCTTTGCTTCTAATCGTGAAGGCGGTTATGGTCGTAGTGATATATGGTATACTTATCTCAAAGACGATGGAACTTGGACCAAAGCCAAAAACTGCGGTAAGGTAATCAATACAGGTGGCGATGAGATCTCACCTTTTATTCACCCTTCTAATACTACTTTGTATTTTGCCTCAGATTCTTTGATTGGTATGGGAGGACAAGATATCTATTACTCAAAAATCGTTAATGGTAAGTTTCAAAAACCTATCAATATGGGCTATCCTATTAATACAGACAAAGATGAGACTTGTCTTGTAGTATCTTCTAACGGAGAATTTGCTATTTATGCCAAAGATAACCCACCTAATAATATGGACTTGTATGCTTTTCGTTTGGAAAAGTCCCTACAGCCAACTAAGGTCGTATGCCTAAGAGGTAGAGTCTTTTATGATGATAACAAACAAGGCAATGAGGCAACTTTCGAGATAAGAAATCTAAAAAATAATAGACTTATTACTTCCACAACCTCTGATAAATCCACCAACGAGTATTCTTTGGCAATCGTAGTGGGTGAGGATTATGCTCTAAGCGTTACTTGCGATGGTTATCTGCTTTATTCTGAGAATTTTTCTACAATCGAGGACTCTACCTTCGGCAATCAAAACTATATCAACAAAGATATTACCATGCAATCCATAAAAGAAGGAAAAGTTGTGATATTAGAAAATATTTTCTTTGCAACTAATTCTTTCGAATTAAGCAAAGAGAGCGAAGTAGAGTTAAATACCTTGCTTAAACTAATGAATGACTACCCTAATATTAGAATAGAAATCTCTGGACACACCGATAACACAGGCAATTATCAACATAATCTTACCCTTTCCGAAAAAAGATCAAATAGCGTAAAACAATGGTTATTGGATAAGGGAATAAATGCGAATAGAATAGTTGCAAAAGGTTATGGCGATAGCAAACCTATTGATACTAACTCAACTACGGAAGGCAAAGCCAAAAATAGAAGAACCGAGTTCAAGATTTTGAGTATTAATAACTAAGAATATTAACACCTAAGAAAAAACAAAACAAACAAAAAAGAGTATATGATAGATAGAAGCATTGATTTAAAGGATTTTGACCAAAGAGAATTGTTTGGAGTATATGAAAAAAATCTTTCTTTTATAGAATCATTGTTCGAAAGTTTGACTATCTCCGTACGTAACAATACTTTACGAGTACAAGGAGAGGAAAAAGAAGTGACGAAATTTTTAGAATTTTTCTCAAGATTAGAGAAAATCTATCGCAAAATACCTAATATCACAGGACAATTAATCATGGCAGCATACAATAATGAAAAGATTGAAAAAGAATCAGATGCACAAGTCTTAGTCTATGGTGCTGACGGTCGCAGTATAAAAGCGAGAACCAAGAACCAACAAAGAATGGTGGAGGAAATAGAGAAGAAAGATATGTTGTTTGCTATCGGTCCTGCAGGTAGTGGCAAGACTTATACATCTGTTGCTTTGGCAGTTAAGTACTTAAAAGAAAAGCGTGTAAAGAGAATAATTCTTACTCGTCCTGCAGTAGAGGCTGGCGAAAATTTAGGTTTCTTGCCAGGAGGTGTTAAAGATAAATTAGACCCTTATCTACAACCTTTGTACGATGCACTTGGCGATATGCTAATGCGTAACAAACTTGACTATTTGATAGAAAATCACACAATTGAGATAGCACCTTTGGCATTTATGCGTGGTCGTACGTTAGAAAACTCGTTTGTTATTTTGGACGAGGCTCAAAATACCACAAAATCTCAACTCAAAATGTTTCTAACTCGTATGGGTAACTGGTCAAAGTTTATTATTACAGGCGACCCGACTCAAATAGATTTGCCAAACAAACAACCTTCGGGACTTATACCTACGATTAATCTACTAAAAGATATTAAAGGTTTGTCTATCATTCATTTGGACGAAGGGGATATAGTTAGAAATCCGTTAGTAACCAAAATCGTAAATGCTTTTGAAAAAGAGGAAAAAGAAAGTAGAGAATAAAATTTTATACTATAAGAT
>CAVAII010000184.1:0-7092 GCA_963588535.1 Erysipelotrichaceae bacterium
GCCCATACCCAAGATACGATTCGCCATTCTGTCTGGGTGGAATAAATCCAAGGCATCGAGTTTCTCACCAATAGACATAAACTTTATCGGCTTATTAACTACTCTTCGAATAGTCAAAGCCGCACCTCCTCGGGTGTCGCCGTCTAATTTGGTCAATACTACTCCATCATAATCCAATCTATCGTGAAATGCTTTGGCTGTATTAACGGCATCTTGTCCTGTCATCGCATCTACAACAAACAAAGTCTCAGTTGGTTGAACCGCTTGTTTGACATTAGAAATCTCATTCATCATTTCCTCGTCTACTGCTAAACGACCAGCGGTATCAATTATAACAACATTATAATTTTCTGTTTTTGCCTTCTTGATAGCATTCAAAGATATCTGCACAGGATCCTTACTCTCGTCCTCCCTATATACACTTACCTGAATACTATCTGCCAATACCTGCAACTGATCTATTGCCGCAGGACGATATACGTCACCTGCTACCAAAAGAACATTCTTGCTTTTCTTACTCTTTAAGTATGAGGCAAGTTTGGCTGAAAATGTAGTCTTACCAGAACCTTGTAAACCGGCAACTAATATAATTGCTGGCGAACCTTTAAGATTTATCTCCTCAGTAGTAGTACCCATTAAGGTAACAAGTTCATCGTGAACCATCTTAATCATCATCTGACCTGGTTCTACGCTTGTCAAAACATTCTGTCCTAATGCTTTTTTCTTAACCTCATCACAAAATTCTTTGGCTATAGGATACGATACGTCGGCATCTATCAACGCTTTTCTAACCTCTTTAATACTCTCAGAAATATTTATTTCTGTTATCTTTCCATTACCTTTTATTATCTTAAAGGCCCTATCTAATTTTTCTGATAAATTCTCAAACATATCCTTTTGTTGTTTTGGTATTTTCGACTACTATTTACTATTTTTCAAAGCAAAAAAACCTTACTTTGTGGACTGCAAAATTACGAATTTTTTGGCAATCGTACAAAATAATATCTAACTTTATTAGAATATTATCTAACTTTATCGGAATATTATTAGACTTTATCCAAATAATATCTAACTTTATTTGAATATTATTAGACTTTATCCAAATAATATCTAACTTTATTGGAATAATATTAGACTTTATCAGAACAGTATCTAATCTTTGCGGACGTATTTCAGGGTAAGAAGATTCATGGCGTTAGAAGAAAGTCCGTGAATATTCTTTTGTGTAAAACGCAATACCTCATCATAATAAAGTACTACGATAGGAGCGTTCTCGGAGATAATATCGTTCATCTCAGAATACAACTCTCGACGAAGTCTCTCGTCTGTAAGGCGAGTACTTTGCTTATAAAGTTCGTCAAATCTCTTATTAGAAAAATGTGTGTAGTTAGGCCCAACGGGAGCAAAGTTTTTGGAATAAAACAACGACAAATAATTCTCCGCATCTGGATAATCGGCTATCCAAGAACCACGAAACCACTTACTTTTGCCTTGTGCCATCTGCTCTCTTAACTCTGCCGGAGGAACAATCTCTAATTTTACATTCATATCCAATAATATCAACTGCTGTTGAATATACTTACACAAGTCCAAATACGCACTTGTTGTAGACAAAGTTACACGAGGCATAGTCTTATAATAACCCGATTTTTCTAATAGTTGTCTTGCCTTCTGTGGATTGTAACTATAACCCTTGCTTGTCTTAGAATATTCACCCAATAAGGAAGGCGGCACAATTCCCTTCTGCCCTGCTATTCCTATATTGTTACGCAAATATTTTATCATCTTTTGTCTATCAAATCCGTAGTTGATTGCTTGTCGTATTAACTTATTATTCAATACGTTTGTATTATTCTTATCGTCTAAATAGAAACCTAAATATTCTGTATTAAGATAAGGTTGCTTAATAAGATTGATTTTGTTTTGATATTTGGGTTGAAGGGTGCCTTTATGTGTAAGTATCTCGTCCTTATAATTAGGGTCAATACCCGAGATAAAGTCTATATTCCCTTTGATAAACTCTAAGAAAACACTCTGTTTATCAACAATAAAAGATATATTTACTCCATCTAAATAAGGTAAGCGAACGCCCAAAGAATCCTTCTCAAAATAGTTGTCATTACGCAAAAGCACCAATTTAACTCCCTCTTTCCAAAACTGAAAACGAAAAGCCCCTGTACCAACTGGGTGTTTACGGAAATTATCTTTGTAATATTCGACAGCCTCTTTTGGTACTACGTAAGCATAAGGCATTGACAACAAACCAAGAAAAGGAGCAAAAGGTTCTTTTAGTCGTATTACCAAAGTAGTATCATCTTTGGCAAAGAAACCATATAAAGAAGTCTTGCTATTATTAGAAGAAGCCTTTTTATTATTAGAAAGAGTGTCTTTTTGTATATGATCAAAAATCCAGATACCTGGCGAGGCGATATTCTCATCTAATATACGGTTAAAAGAATAAACAAAATCTTCGGCAACTACTTTTCGTGGCTGCTTAAAGCAAGAATCTGCATGAAAATATACATCGTTTCTTAGAAAGAATGTATAGGTTAGTTTGTCTTCGCTAATTGTCCAACTCTTAGCAATACACGGCTTTACATTTAGGTCATTATCCAACTGCACAAGTCCATTATACAATTGATTACATGCCCAAATCAGTGCCTGATCCTTAGCAAAAGCAGGGTCAAGAGTAGAGATTCCTGCACTCTCATTATATTTGAATATCTTTTTATTATTATTCTCCTCCTTGTGAGTACAAGACATTATCATAAGTATTGTTACACACAAGAAAGAGAACAAACAAACCTTATTCTTATTTGGCATTATCACTCCAAAATAAAGAAATTATTTCTTGATAACATCGAAATTCTTACCGAATACACTATCCGTCTTCTCAACTGTCATAAAGGCGTCAGGGTCTATTGCCTTAACGAAGTGCATTAGTTGTACTTTCTCCGTTCTATGAACAACGACCATAAGAATCTTAGTATCTTGTTTGGTATACCAACCTGTGCCATTGATAAACGTAACACCTCTTTTGATATTGTTACCTATTACCTCGGCAATCTCATCATTCTTTTTGGAAAAGATAAGAATCTTGTAGGTTTGTTTTCTACCATCTACCACATAATCAATAGTAAAGGTATAAGCCAATAATACCAAGAAACCATATACTATCTCTGTTATGGAGTTACCAGGTATGATTATAGAAGAGAATATTACCAAAGCATCGGCAACCATAATCACGCTACCTAATGATACATTATAATATTTGTTAAGTATCAATGCCACAACATCGCTACCTCCCGAGTTACCACCATTAGACAACACAATACCAATACCTATACCCGACATAACACCTCCTATTATAGAACAAATAGCAGGATCCAAACCGCCTTTAACGGCATTACCCAATTTGATTAATTCTGGAATATCTTGTATAGCAAGGAATTGCTGAAAAAAGAAAAACCACATAGAGGTAACAAGTATACCATATATATTGCTAACTGCGAATTTCTTACCCAAGAAATAAAGACCCAAACAGAACAATATTGCATTTATCACAAGGTTAGACGCTCCCACCGGTATAGCCTCATTAGTTATGATATAAATAATAGAAGACAAACCGACTACTCCACCTCCTACTATGTGATTTGGAATCAAAAATATTGTCCATGCAACTACGTAGAACGAAATACCTATTGCTATCAAAAGATAAGTACGCAATACCTTCCAAAATGGTATCTTGATGTTTGCTAACTTAATGTCTGCCATTTAATTTATTTTGTTTTTTTGTTTTACTTCTTAATTATAATTCTTGCAATCTCGTCCAAAGACAAATCCTTACCCAAGATATTGCCTTGTTTGTCCAAAAGCATATTAGAAGGTATGGTCTGCAAATCATACAACTTAACAACACTACTACTCCAACGCTGTAAGTCCGAGACATTTTCCCATTTATCCAAACCATCTGTTTGTACGGCGTTCTCCCATTGAACTTTGTTGTCGTCTAACGAAACAGAGATCATACTAAACTGAGCAACCTTCTTGTAATTATTGTAGAAACGAACATAATCCAAGTTACGATTGCGAGAGATATTATCCCAAGACGCCCAGAACATAACCAAAGTATAATCATTAGTCTGAACATAATGATAAAGCGTTACGTCCTCGCCTTGTAAGTTCTTCAAAACAAAGTCTTTTGCCTTATTAGTCTGCTGATCTTTGCTATCCTGCTCCACTTTCTGCTCTTGCTTTAACAAAGAATACTGATACATGTGTTTGGCTTCGCCGTCCAAACTATTAATAGCCTCATTCCTATCGCTCTCACTCATATAAGGATATAGGTAACTACTAATAATAAATGGAGAATAGATACTAGTTGGATTGTTGCGTACATAATCGCTCAAACATTGCATAGGATTCTTTTTATTATTGCAACGGCGAGCAATATCTGCAAAGTCGTCCTCCGATTCAGAACCCTCAATCTTAAGACTATTCAACTCCCTTTTCTTACCTGTTATCTTGATGTTATCATTACCCATAAAGAACGATACACTACCATCTTTAATAGGCAAATCTATCATACCCATACAAACTCTTTCAACACTACCCGAGAAAACAAACTCATTATTCTTTATTCTTGTAGTAAAGGTCTCTTTTTGTTGGTTTTCCTTCAAGAGAGTTAGCGTTACAACGCCTTCACTTATACCCTCAATTCTACCAGTTATGGTATAACCAGGATTATCTAATAGCGTACCTAACTCTTGTCTTAATTCGTTCGGATCAAGATTACGAGCAATTATCTTGCCTTCGCTATCTACCAAGACATTATCAGGTATTGCCTTAATCATATAAGAAGTAACCGCCTCGGAAGACCATTTCTTTGTATCACAAACTGTTGTCCATGTAATATTATCTTCCTTAACTGCCGTTTTCCAATCTTTTAGATTATCGTCCAAAGAAACCATATAGATATCAAAACCTTTTGGATTGTAGGTGTTATATATTGAAGATAGTTTTTGCGTTCTCTCTCTACACTCCTCGCACCAAGATGCCCAAAAGTCTATCAAAGTATATTTGTTCTGACGAATCACTCTGTTCAAATCTGCCGTCTTCTTATTAACATCTGTACTCCTTATCGTAGGAACGCTTTTGCCCATAGCCAAATTAGAAAGTTTCTCCTCTCTTTTACGCAAATGGAAATAATAATAGCACTTAGTTGCCTTGCCTTTCAATACATTAAGATGTTTGTACAAATCTTCGTACCCCCATTTGTACGCTAAGTAAGAAGACATAATATCAGGCGAAAATATATCCTCAGGATTATTCATTGCCCAATTCTCCAATCTCGCCAAATAGACTTCATTGTCCTCTATTCCCTGAGGATCTACTATTGAATACCATTTAGTTGTCAATGGAGAGTTCTTAACCTCAAATTTACCCTTCTTAGCATTGATTTCTATCTCAATATTTGCAGAAGGCTCTATATAAATACGATATGTCTTCTTTCCATTTATGTTTAATAACGCAGGAATAGCCTCTTCTGTGTATCCACGGAAAGTAAATTTCCCTTTCTTGTCCATCCAAACGGAGTCTAATAACTCGTTACCGTCTGCCAAGAAAGTTCTTAGGGTTACATATCCAACGCCTTTGGATATCTCTCCCTCTATGGTGTAACCTTTGGAAGTCATTACGTATTGTTGAGCAAAGATTTGCAAACTGAAAACAATCAATACCAAAAACGCAAAAATCTTTTTCATATCTTATCTAAGTATTTTATCTATATAGTTGTCTATCAATATCTCTTTTTATATCTCTATCTTTTATGCTGTCCCTCTTGTCGTAAGCGTGTTTGCCTCGTGCTAAGGCTATTTGGAGTTTGGCATATCCCCTCTTGTCTACAAACAACATTGTCGGCACAATAGTATATCCTTTTTCCTTGCTTTTGGCTTCTAACTTACGCAATTCCCTTTTGGTCATCAGGAGTTTACGATCCCTCTTGGTATTGAATTTACCATACGAAGAAAAACGATATTCCGCTATGTGCATCTGATTAACCCATAACTCACCATTAATAAATGTACACCACGCATCAGACAAATTGGCTTTGCCTGCACGAACGCTCTTTATCTCACTACCACACAAAACAATACCTGCCGTATATTCCTGTGTTAGATAATACAAGAACGAAGCCTTTTTGTTTTTTATCTCAATAATATTCTCACTTAGCGTCTGTTTCATACAACTTGCAAAAATAGTAATTATTTTTGATATATTGGTATAATTTTTCGCAAATTTCTTCAAATAAGCCTTTTTTATCGTTTCTAATTGCAAAAAAATTAAAAAAAATACTTCCAAACCATTTTTTCTCTTTATCTTTGCAAAATTAATTAAGGTATAGTTTTTGTTATTATCAAAACGAGTAAAAACAAGATAAAATATGAAGAAGACAATTTTTATGCTAATGCTATTGGCAATTAGTTTTGCCTTATCTGCACAAGAGAAGAAATCTTGGGCACCTTTCTATTTTTCTAAGGATTATGTTGTTGTAGCAGTTTGTGCTAATACGACAGATGAAGAACTTTTGTCCATAAGAAAGAATATCCTAAAATATTCTTCTATTCGTTTTACTAACTTTGATGTAATTCGTTCGGGCGATGGTTCTATTTATTTTTTGTCTATGGAAGTTGATTGCCGAGACGGTTATAGCGGTAAGATTTCGCACGCTTTCGAACCTGGCGACACTACATATTATGGTTTTGTAAGGGATTTTTCTTTGAACACTTATAAGAAACCATTTTTTATTGGCAATCTTCTCTCTCCTTATTCAGGCATTAACCACGTAGAAGAGTACATAAAAGAGAACAGCAAAGAGGAAGAATAGGTTTTTCCTTGACTTAGAGAAAAATAATTTTCATTTTTTTCGTATATTTTTCTTTGTTTTAGTTTTTTTTGTATAAATTTGCAAAATGTTAAACTAATAAATCAAAGAAAAATGAAGACGAATTTTTACCATTTCTCTTTTAGTTCTACCGATATCGTAACAAAGAGAAGCAGATTAGCCAAGAGAATTATTTGTTCTGTTATTTG
>CAVAII010000185.1:0-6499 GCA_963588535.1 Erysipelotrichaceae bacterium
TACCTGTACAGTTAGGTCCAATCAAACAACCATGATTTTTCTCTATAATATCTACAAGCCTTTTCTCTAATTGTTTACCTTCCTCACTCTCTTCTCCGAAACCTGCCGAGATGATTACAAACGCTTTACAGCCTTTTTCCTCTGCCAATACCTTAACAGATGCTTCTGTGTATTTGGCAGCAATAGCCATAACGGCAAAATCTACTTGTGGTAAGTCTTCTACTTTTCTATAACATTTGATACCTTGAATCTCATCTGCCTTAGGATTAACCAAATAAAGTTGTCCTTTGAAACCTCCTTGTGTAATATTCTTTACTAATGCACCACCTGGTTTGGTAGTGTCGTCACTTGCTCCTACAACTACTATGCTGCGAGGATTTACAAGTTCTTTTGTTACTTTAGTCGCCATTTCTGTTATGTTTATTTTTTATTTGTTATTCTGTTAAATATGCAGTTTTATTACCAATAACAACGATGAAATTATTGCTGTTTTGGGTAAAAAAACGCAGTTGCAAAGTTAATGAAATTTTCTTAAATATAACGAATTTCTACTGCTTTTCTTAATTATTTACAGCATGAATGATGATTTTTATGTTTTTGACAATTGCAACAATCGCACTTCGAGTCTTTGTTCTTTACCTTCTTTACAACTTGAGAAACAAACAAAAACCCTACTACCAAGATTATTACACCAACCAATATATTCTGAACTAAAACACTCATTTACTTATTATCAAACTACCAAGTTGAAAGACAATAGTCGAACAAATCCAAGCCAAACATATCGTATAACATACCACAAACAACGCCCAACGCCATTTACCTGTCTCGGCTTTGATAGCGATAACCGTTGATACACAAGGCATATACAGCAAAACGAATATCAACATACAAAAGGCTGACAAAGACGACATATTGTTATGAATTAGTCTCGAAATCCTTAAATCCGACCCATCGTCCTGAGATATAATCTCTTGCACCTGTTCGCTTTTGTCGGCAGAAGAATACAAGACACCCATCGTAGAGGCTACAATCTCCTTGGCAAATGCACCGCTTAACAGCGAAACACTTTGTTTCCAGTCAAATCCGCAAGGTTCCATAACAGGTTTTATCGTCTTGCCGATGCGACCTAAGTATGAGTTCTCAATCTGTTGTTTTGGATTGTTATAATCGTTATGATTAGGATAATAGCCTAACGCCCAGATAAGTATAGAAGCAAACAAGATAGTCGTTCCCATCTTTTTCAAATACTCTTTACCTTTCTCCCAAGCGTGACGCAAAACGGATTTACTGGTTGGCATACGGTAGGGTGGGAGTTCCATAACGAACGGCATACTCTCGCCTTTGACCAAAAATTTGCTAAAAATCTTTGCCATCAAGATTGCTAACGCCATACCTAAGACATACAAAAACAATAGAATAAATGGTGCCTTAGAAGGGAAAAACGCTCCTATTATGATTAAGTACACAGGTATTCTTGCCGAACAAGACATCAATGGCACAATTAACATAGTGATTAAGCGAGATTTACGATCCTCTATCGTCCTTGTTGCCATTACGGCAGGAATATTGCAACCAAATCCCATAATCATAGGTATGAAACTCTTGCCGTGTAACCCCATTCGGTGCATTAGTTTATCCATAATAAAAGCCGCTCTTGCCATATAGCCGCTATCTTCCATAAATGAGATAAATATATACAAAATCAATATGTTAGGTAAGAATACGATAACGCTACCAACTCCCGATATGATACCATCTACAATCATATCTTTTAGCGGTCCATCTGTCATAGTATCAGATACTTTCTCGCCTAACCAAGCAAATAAGGCGTCAATCCAATCCATAGGGAACTGACCAATAAAGAAAGTGCAGAAAAAAGTTACCAACAAGAACAACAAAAACACAGGATAACCTAAGTATTTGTTAGTCACGATAGAATCAATAAATTCTGTTGTCTTGTTCTTGTCTTGTTTTTCGTTTTTTTGCCATACTTCCTTCAAAGCACCACGAATAAAACCGTATTTAGCATCGGTAATGGACGTTTCTAAGTCTGCATTAATCTGTTTTTCAAAAGATTCTCTTAGCGTATCCCTTAGTTTGAGTATCTCGCCATTAGTGTTAGTCTGCTTAACAAAAGTCTCCATATCTTTGTCGCCTTCTAACAACTTGATAGCAAGAAATCTTGTAGACATATAATCTGAGAAACCATTCTCTCGCAGTGATTTACGAAGGGTAGTGATTAGTCTTTCGATAATTACACCATGATTGATGTGAATATGATGCGATAGAGTGTCCTTACCTTCATAAACGTCTATTATCTTGTCAAATAAGTTATTTACGCCTGTACCATTTCTGCCAATTGTAGGTATGATAGGTATACCCAACAATTTAGCAAAATTATCAATATCCAACTTATCGCCACTATTCTCTAACTCATCGTACATATTCAACGCCATAACTATATTCAAGTCCATATCTATTACACTTGTAGTTAGATACAGATTTCTTTCGATATTAGAGGCGTCTATAACATTAAGCACGATATCGGGTTTTTTACTCATTATATGTTTTCTAACATACAATTCCTCAGGAGAATACGCACTTAGAGAATAAGTTCCTGGTAAGTCTGTAAGATTAAAAGTATATCCTTTGTAAGTAAATGTTCCAACTTTCTCATCTACAGTTACTCCGCTATAATTTCCAACTCTCTCGTGTGCATGTGAAGCAACGTTGAAAATAGAAGTTTTTCCGCAATTAGGATTACCTACCAATGCAACGTTGATAACCTTAGATTTTTTCTCGGCTAATTCTTTTGCTTGTTGTAGATAATCTTCTTCGTGGTTAGATAAGATTAGGTTTTTCTCAGTGTTATTATCTTGATTATTAGTTTGTTCTTTTATTGCTTTGGCTTCATTCAACGATACGACTTCTATTTGCGTTGCGTCTTTGCGGCGAAGTGAGACATCAAAATTGAGTATCTTATATTTGATAGGGTCTTTGAGTGGTGCAGAGAGTATTACCTCGACAACATTACCTTTCACAAAACCCATTTCGAGTATTCGTTTGCGAAAAGCACCGTGTCCTAACACCTTGACTATTACACCTTTTTCCCCTGTTTTTAGATCCGATAAAAACATAATTAACTTTATTTTCTTAAAAATGTAAATTCCTAAATCAATACTTTTTGTCTATAAAATTCCAATTTGCAAATTTATGCTATACAATTATATTATGAAATACTTTAATATGAGTATTTTTTGTTTTCATTAACTTTGCAACAGCGTTTTTTCCATCTAAGGCACCATTTATTCTATTGTTTTTGTTGGTAAGAAATATGTATTTAACAGAATAACAAATAAAAAATAAAAAATATCTGCGTTTTATAATATTTGTGAAATTATCTCGTTATGAAATTAAATTTTTGTGATATGAAGGATAGATTTCTTAAAGATGATAAGATGTTCGAACTCTTGCTAACAAGCGAAAAACTTTTGCAAGTAGTGTCTCGTTTTGGTATTCCTTTGGGCGTGGGAGACAAGACAATAGAACAAGTTTGCATAGAAAATAATATAGATGTTAAGACGTTTTTGACTATTGTTAATTTCTCACAAAACCGCAGTAATTATGACTCTGAGGATAATCATATAGACTTGAAAACCCTGCAAACTTATCTACAAAATACTCATATCTACTTACTTAACTTCCTTCTTCCGCATATACGAAGATTACTTATCGATGCGTTAGGATCTTCTCAAAACAATGATATAACTTTCTTGATTATCAAGTTCTTTGATGATTATTGCAAAGAATTACAACATCACATGAAGGAAGAAGACAAAGAGATTTTCTCCAAGATAACTGATTTGTTAGCAGGTAAAAACATAAAAATCTCTACCGAAATAGCACGTATTCACACAACTCCAATAGAACAGAAACTATCCGAATTGAAAAGTATAATTATCAAATATTATTCCTCGAATGTAGATAATAGTATGGTGTATAATATTCTACAACAGTTGTTTGCATGCGAATATGATCTCTATGTTCACGATCGTTTGGAGACGGCTTTGTTACTTCCTGAAATAAAGAAATTAGAATATCACAATCGTCAAAACTCTAACGAAGAAGAATGGGAAAACGATACCTCTCATTCGCAAGAATTGTCTGTTAGAGAGAAAGATATCATCATCGGAGTAGTAAAAGGTTTGACCAACAAAGAGATTGCAGACAAATTGTTTATCTCTGTTAATACCGTAACCACTCACAGAAGAAATATTGCAAAAAAACTCAATATTCATTCTGCAAGTGGTCTAACTATCTATGCTATTGTTAATAAGTTAGTAGATATCAACGACATCAAACTCTAAGAAAAGAGTTTTCTTTATTGTCTAACTTGCCATTATCTGTATTTTGTTATCAGATACTTCTAATAATCCACCATCCAAATGAAAGGAAATCTCTTTGTTTTCCATATCTATCAGTTTGATTTCTCCTTTCGCTAACGCAGCAACCATAGGTGCATGATTAGTTAGTATCTCAAAATGACCATCTATCCCAATTAGACGTGCATCTTTTATCTCGCCATCATAGATCTCTTTATCTGGTGTGATTATATTGATTTTCATATCCTTAACCTCTGTCTATTATTTCTTATTTGCTTGTTCTAATAGTTGTTTACCTTTCTCTATCGCCTCATCTATTGTACCAACCATCAAAAATGCTGCTTCTGGTAAATAATCTACTTCACCGTCAAGAATCATCTTAAAACCTTTTATCGTATCTTGTATATCAACAAATCTACCTGGTGTACCTGTGAATTGTTCTGCTACAAAGAATGGTTGAGAAAGAAATCTTTGAATCTTTCTTGCACGAGAAACTGTTAGTTTATCTTCTTCGCTCAATTCCTCCATACCCAAGATGGCGATGATATCTTGTAAATCGTTATAACGCTGCAATATCTGCTTAACTCTCTGTGCTGTATTGTAATGTTCCTCACCCAATACATCGGCTTTTAGTATTCTTGACGAACTCTCCAACGGATCCACAGCAGGATAAATACCCAATTCGGCAATCTTACGAGACAACACTGTCTGTGCATCTAAGTGTGCAAACGTAGTAGCAGGTGCTGGGTCTGTAAGGTCATCGGCAGGTACATAAACGGCTTGTACTGAGGTAATAGAACCACGTTTGGTAGAGGTAATACGCTCCTGCATTGCACCCATTTCAGAAGACAATGTAGGTTGATAACCAACGGCTGACGGCATACGACCTAACAACGCCGACACCTCACTACCTGCTTGTGTGAAACGGAAGATATTATCTATAAACAACAATATATCTCTACCTTCTGCTTCTCCCTCTGCGTCTCTGTAATATTCTGCTAATGTAAGACCTGACAAAGCAACTCTTGATCTTGCTCCTGGTGGTTCGTTCATTTGTCCGAAAACTAAGGTACATTTGCTATCTTTTAGTTTCTGCATATCGACTTTGGACAAATCCCAACCGCCTTCTTGCATACTTTTCTTGAAATCCTCGCCATAATCAATAACTCCACCGTCTAACATATCTCGTAGCAAATCATTACCCTCTCTGGTACGTTCGCCAACTCCTGTAAAAACAGATTGTCCTTTGTAGTGCATAGCAATATTATGAATCATCTCCATAATCAACACAGTCTTACCAACTCCTGCACCGCCAAACAAACCTATTTTACCTCCCTTACTGTACGGCTCAATCAAGTCAATAACTTTGATACCTGTGAACAAAACTTCATCGCTGGCTAATAAATCCTCAAACTTTGGTGGTTGTCTATGAATAGGATAACGTTTGTCTCCGCTTACATCCTTAATACCATCAATAGTCTGACCCACAACATTAAACAATCGTCCATTGATATCCTTACCGACAGGCATTGTGATAGGCTCACCAAGATTTTCTACCTCCAAACCTCTCTGCAATCCATCTGTCGAATCCATTGCTATACAACGAACGGTGTTCTCTCCTAAGTCTTGTTCTACTTCCAAAATCAAATACTTATTGTTAGCAGTCTTGACCCTTAAAGCGTCATAGATAATAGGTAATTTATCACCCTCATCAAAACGTACATCAACCACTGCACCAATAACTTGCGATATATGACCTATATTTACTATTTCCATTTCTTTTAATATAGTTGTTTTAATTTTGTTATATCAAAGTCTTGTTATCTCTACACTCTAACTTTTTTTCGTTATTCTCTGCGTAGAAATAATGTGCAAATTTACACTTTTTTTTCTATTAGATGATATTTTATTTCCTAAAAAAGACAATTTTTTGTAAAAAAAGAACATTGAATCATTAAGACAAGACATAAAAAAGACCGCTTCTATAGGACATAAAAGCGATCGCATATGAAAAATCTATTAAAAAAAACAAGAGCGGTCTGGACGAGACTCGGACTCGCGACCCCATGCGTGACAGGCATGTATTCTAACCAACTGAACTACCAGACCAATTC
>CAVAII010000186.1:0-9949 GCA_963588535.1 Erysipelotrichaceae bacterium
CCAAAAAGTTAAGATAACTATCTTGAAATAATACCTAATATTATTATAGTTTTGAATTATAAGCGATTATCTAACCAAAGCAACAGAGCCTGATTTGTCATAAACTCTGGTATTACCCGGACGACGATAAGTAAAACGATAAGCATAGACACCGTTTTGGACATATTCGCCTTTGTATGTACCGTCCCAACCAAGAGTCTGCATATCTTGTGATCCGTTGTTCTTGTAATGTTTGTTCTCGTAAGAATACATCTTCGTTCCCCAACGATCGAACACCTCAAAGATAACGTCCTCTAAATCATTCTCTGACATAAAGAAGAAATAGTCATTAATACCATCACCATCAGGTGAAAAAGCGTTTGGCATCCATACAGCAAACAACACAATCGGTAAAGTTGTGTCAGCCTCAGAAGAACAGCCCAAACGATTAGAAGATATCAAATGAACGCTTACACTATCGGTGTTCAAAGAAGTAAACTCGTATGTGATCTGACCACCTTCTGCCGTACCACCATCGGAGAAAGTCCATTCGGAATTAGTAGAATAGTCAGAAGAGTCAGTAAACATTACGAAAGGTTCTTGCATATCGACCTCGGAAGGAGAGAAGCCGAATTTTATAACAGGGTCAGGCACAATAGTTATAACGATATTCACATCTGTTGTACAACCATTTTGACCATAACCCGTCATAGTGTAACGAGTTGTTTCTTTTGGAGATACCGTAACAGGATTCAATCCCTTAACACTATCTTGTAAGGACTCATCTTTTGGACTTGCCGACCAAGAATAATCGACTGCACCACTACCTGTTAGGATTACGTCATCGCCGACACATATCTCTTTCTTATTACTTGTAACCACAGGGCGAACAACTATAATACGTTTAGATTTCCATGCTCTGCAATTGTGAGTTGTAGCGGCTACGACAAAGATTGTAGTATCTTGTTGGACAGCGTCTTCAAAGATTACTTGATTAGAAGATTTGTCTATAATAGTATTATCGTTTGGCATTTGATAAGACCATTTCATACCGTAGGTATCATTATTGTTGTCGGTAGCAGTTAGATGCAATCTCTCACCAATACATATCATTGTATCGCCTTCGATAGTTATATCAGGGAATTGTTGAACGATAATAGTATCTCTACCCCAACGATAGAAACCCTCAGGGGTCATAACCATAACTTTAACATATAGATTCTCTGTTATGTTGTCTATCACTAAGTTAGTACCTGTAAAGAAAGGTTCTACATTGTCTGTGTCGTCATCGCTATACCACCATTGATAAGTATATGTAGAGGCTGTGGCGTCTGCAGAAGATGCCGTTACGGTTACTTTATCGTTGTAGCAGGCTGTATCAACACTTGTAAGGGTAAGGGTAGGGCGGACAGGGACTACAACAGGTATTTCGTAGCATTTGGTACATTCCAAAGTATCTGTTGGATCACTTGCAAAGGAGTGAGCACAACGAGTG
Source organism: Erysipelotrichaceae bacterium (assembly GCA_963588535.1). Classification (GTDB taxonomy): domain Bacteria; phylum Bacteroidota; class Bacteroidia; order Bacteroidales; family P3; genus Scybalousia_A. Next base: position 1,475 of record CAVAII010000186.1, read on the forward strand.
AAAGTATATTCACCTGTTTGATAGACATGGAACACTGTGTCAGGGGTTTGATTATCTGCCTTGTAGGCTATACGACAATGATTTTCAGCCAAAGGAGTTGATACTTCATCTACATGCCAAAAACCTTCGGCATCAAGAGTAAATTCCAAAGAATCACCATCTCCGAAGTCAAGTAGATGCCAATCCAATGGATAATTAGTATTTCTTTGGACCACATCGCCGAATAGGAAACCAATCTCGTCTATATCGCTCTCAGGACTAGTAGGTATGTAGGTGTTGGCTAACATATTATCAAACTTTGGTCGCATATCATGAACATCAATAGGGATATATGTTACACAAGCGGGTGCAGGGCTGTTATCCCAACTAACATGTTGCGTAGGAGAAGTCAATCTAACGGCGAAAGACTTGTTGTCCTGATTATCCATAAGGGTGTTGGTAATAGCAAATATTCTGTTCGAGTCAACTATAGTAGCACCTGCAGAATAAATATTATCTATATCGAATTGATCTGTTGTTCCCTCTGTGATCTCAAACCACTCGTACGAACCGAAACCAGAAGGAACCTCGGCAAGTGTAACTGTGTCGCCTTCTCCTGCACAACCCGAAAGGGTAATAGTAGGTTTGTCGACCTTAGCAGTAAAATAACCATAGCCTGCGTGTGCTGAGTATGCACAACCAGATGTTCTAACTCTAAGAGATACAGTCTGTCCGATGTTTGCAGACAAGTTGATAGTTATTTGTTGCCAGTCGCAATAGATCCATTCATCACTATAACCACTAGTAGAACCTTTGTGCCAACCACTAGGTAAGTTATTAGTATTAATATCACCGCAGTTTTGGAAGAAACAACAATCATCTACCAAGTTACCACTATTATCTACAACATCAACCTCAAAGGTAGGATTAACGTATTTGTCTCCAACGTGAGGTACGGTTAAGACCATAGCATAACAGAAAGTAAGCAAACAGTTAGTATCATTTATCTTTAGACGATATTCCAATTCGGCACAAACACCACCAAACTCCGTAGGACCTAAACGAACCGAACGAGTGAAACCTAATTCGGTAGGGATTTTCTTTAATTTGTTACCAGAGTTAGCATCTTTTTCGTTAGTATTAGTATTAATGGCAAAAGCATTAGAACTTGATCCATAACTACTAAACGTTGCCGTGGAAGGTGTAGCCCAAGAAGTAGTAAAATTAAAATAAGTAGAATTACCTGTACCACTGCCACTAGAATAAGTACCAGTCCTTGCAGTCCAACCATCAAATGTTGGAGGAGTAGAAGCCATAAAATCAATATTACCACCATCGATTGCGGCTAATTGTGCGTTAAGATCATGAGAAAAAACAATGCTTACAACAAGTAAGACACTACAAATTACCTTTTTTATTATTGAATTAGTATTCATATCCGTTAATTATCTTACGTTCGTTATTAAGAAACGCTTGTTATATATTTTTTGCAAAAGTATTAAATTTTTTTGAGAAAAGAGAAGTTTTTCTGTTTTTATTGCAAAATATTTTTGAAAAGTTATTCTATCTAAGAATTTTATTGTTTGTAATTGTTAGGGTTAAATCCTTAATTAGATAGATTTTAGCGAAGGAGGGAAAGAGAATAAAAACATATATTTTTGCAAAAAACTAACAAAAAATGCTAAAATGTGGATTAAAATTCATAAATTTGCAACCTACTTTATTAAGAAATAGAAGACAATTAATTTTTTAGTACGATGAAAAGATTCTTAGCAGTACTATTGTTTGCCTTGTTATGCTTCAATTATTCTATGGCAACAGTAGTAAAATCAACACCAACTCAAGTTAGACAATCCGATGGAACTACTCTTACAATGATTCCATACGGTGACGAGAGAGTATCATGGTATAGAACAGTTGATGAATATACTTTGATGATAAGTAGCAATCATGATTTTGTTTATGCTATTGACAATGGGAAAGGGGGAATAAAATCTTCTGATGTTATTGCTCATAACCCAGAGGAAAGAAGCGAAGAGGAGAATAAATTCCTTCTTACACTGGAAAAGAAATTGTTCTATTCCAGAGAGCAGGTTAGCCTAATGAAGCAGTATATCGATGTTAATATTGATTACAGCAAGAAAGTCAATAACCTAAAAGCCGCCAATGGAGAGGTAGAAAATTACAAGATGTTAGTTATCCTAATGTCTTTTAGCGATTATGCTTTTACTACTCCTAAGCAAGATGTTGACGACTTATTCAATCAAGTAGGTTATTCTAAGAATGGGCATCCTGGTTCGGTACATGATTATTTTGATGCTTCTACTTCGGGAATGCTTAACTTGTCTGCAACCGTTGTTGGTCCATACGTTTCGGATAGTGTGCAATCTTATTATGGTAAACAAGAGGGTTCGATCAATGATCTAAACGTTAGAGCCTTGATAAAAGAGGCAGTAAAGAAAGCAAATGACGATGTAGATTATAGTGAATTTACTAACGGCAATCCGAATAACTATGTATCTTGCGTTTATGTTATTTACGCAGGTTATGCACAGTCTTCTAATGCAGGTTATCCCGATCTTATTTGGCCGCATAGAAGTATTCTCTATCCTCAAATAATTTTGGACGGGGCGAAGATACAAGACTATGGCTGTTCTTCTGAATTAGATGGTGTAGTTGGTTATGGTTCTCCTATGAGTATAGGTACTATCTGCCATGAGTTCTCACATGTTTTGGGACAACCTGACCATTATGACACAGACTACGAAGAGAATGGTAGTGCCTTCCATCCTGGTGACTGGGATATAATGAGTTCGGGTAATTATAACGGCGATAGCAAGTTCCCTCCGTTATGGAATGCTAAGGAAAGAAGTAATCGTGGTTATATGACATTCATAGATGCTGAGGTAGATAATGATTATACCTTGGAGGAATTGAGTAAATCTAATAAGAGTGTTCGTCTAAAATACAGTAACCTACCTAATGAATACTATATCTTAGAGAATCGTCAGCAAAAAGGTTTTGATTACTATTTGCCAGGACATGGTCTATTGATTTACAAAGTAGATAATAATGTAAGTGGTTGGAATAGCAATTGTGCTAACTGTGATACCTCACGTTTGGGATTTGAGTTGATTACCGCTAATGGTAGCAAACATACATATAGTTGGGGTGGTTGGTCTTACGGACAAAATCAACCTTTCCCTGGTAGTACTAACAAACGTTCTTTTACTGATAACACCGATCCGTCTTCCAAATCATACGATGGACAATCTCTTAACAAGCCTTTGTATCGTATAACCGAGAATACTACTACACAAAATATTACTTTCCACGTTGGTGATACTACTTCCTACGTTGATGTCTATAACGCTAAGATTCAACTTGGTTATGACACAATCAAGGCTACTGCCAGTCTTAAAAACTACTCTATGAACGTTACCGAGAAAGGTTTCTTATATTCTCAAAACTCTATTCCTAACGATACTAACTCTACTAAGCAAATAGACAATTCTTCGCAGTCTAATATCTCTGTTAATCTCTTAGGATTAGAGAGTAATACAACATATTATCTTCGTCCATACGCCAAAACATCTTCTACTATTTCGTATGGAGAGATAATACAGTTCACAACGCCTTGTCAAATAGTTAATACATTCCCTTACGAAGAGTATTTCCTTGATAGTCTTAACTGTTGGACACAAGAAAATGAAATATACGTTAGTAATAATTGGCAAGTCGATTCTAATAATTACGCTTACATAAAAAATAATTTCGTTTGGAATAAATATTCTGGCTTTGAACAGCCGTTATTTAAGTTGATAACTCCACCTATGAATACTACCGTATTGGATAATCCTATATTAGTATTCTCTCACTTGCAAAAGACTTTGTCTTCTAACTCAGATACTTTGCGTATCTATTACAAGACAGGCTTAGAGAACGACTGGACTTTGTTAAAGAAATATTCCTCTGCAATAGAAAACTGGCAAACAGATACAATAGCACTACCTGTTAAGAGCCAAACATTATATATTGCTTTCGAAGCAGCATTAAAGGGTGGCGATGGTGTATATATAGATAGTGTTATAGTAACCGACAAGACTATTACTTCTTGGCCAGTAGTAGATTTTACTTCTGTCTATGATATAACCGACAAGAGTGCAACCTTTAAGGCTAATCTATTGTCCTCTGGTTATACTAGCGTGGTAGAAAAAGGTATTGCTATCTCAACTACTTCTAACCCTACAATAGATGATATGGTTATCTCTTCTATTGATGCAACTCTCGGCGAATATATCCTAACGGATAGCACCCTAACTCCTTCTACTATATATTATGCAAGAGCCTTTGCAAGAAACCAAGGTATGATAACCTATTCTACCGAAAAGACTTTCACAACTAAATGTGAGAAAATAAAAGACTTCCCTTATACTCCTGATTTATCTTCTGCCGATACTATGTGTTTCGAAACTGTTGGCGACAAACTAATCCTTCCTATCTTTGACCTATCTAACAAAGACTCTATGGCAGTTATCTACCACTCAACAAGAAACACCACAAGTCTAACTCTATATTCTGTAGAAGTATATTATAGAGATGGCGTAGATGGACAATGGGAATTATTGAACATAACCGAAGAACCAAACGGTCAAACTATAACCGTTACTATCCCTACTCTTAACCATCAATCCGATAACGCATATATCGCTTTCTCTGGTGCAGGTCTATCTTCTGGAAATTATCTTCTTGATAGCATAACCATAAAGGCAATGTCTCAAATAGCATTCGTCTCCACAGATAGTATTGCCCTATCACAATATAACGCAATCTATGCAGAGGGTAATATATCTTACGAAGGTATTACTCCAAATACTCAAAGAGGTTTCGTATATTCTACTTCGCCTAACCCAACCTTAGCCGATAGCAAAGTAGTTGCTGGTAGCGGTAGCGGAACATTTAATGCTACTATTACTTCCTTACAGACCCTAACAACATATTATGTTCGTGCCTTTGCTACCAATTCCTTTGGTACTGCGTACGGCGAGCAAATGACTATCACTACGAAATTCGTTCCTATCTATAACAACACTATCTCTTCTGACCAACATCTTTGTGTAGGTGTTGTCCCTTCTATCTTAATAGGTTCTACTCCTACAGGTGGTAACGGAGAGTACGAATACTTATGGATATATTCTACCGATAGCATCAATTGGGAGGAATGTTCCGAAGGTAGCGTTACGACTAATTCTTGGTATGAGCCTAAACTATTACAAAAGACTACATATTACAGACGTATAGTTACTTCTTACGTCTCCGTAGATACCTCTAATGTTGTCTCCATTATTATGGATCCTCAAAGTAAGGGAGGTAATGTATTTGCTTTGCAATCAAGCATCAAACAGAACGAAGATGTAACCTTACAGGTACGAGCATACGTTGGACAGATACTATATTGGGAACGTTTGGCACCAGGTTATGATTGGGTACAGATAGATAGTACTGCCGATTTGGAATATCTTACAGACCGCCCAACAGAAGTAGGAGAGTATGCTTATCGTGCTGTCGTTAAGAGCGGTGTATGTAGTAGCAGTACCTCGGGCGAAGATATAGTAACGGTAGAGGAAGGTGTCGGAATAGAACAGATAGACGACAATCCTATATTTACTCTATCGCCTAACCCAACCAAAGACGTAGTCTATGTAAAATATAATGGTCAATACAATGATCAACAGGTAAATATCATAATTACTAACTCTAACGGACAAATCGTCTATAACGAGGATATATTACTAAACAATGATACCAAGATAGATGTTCATTCTTTACCGACAGGTTCTTATATCCTAACGATACGTAATAACGATATCTATCAAAATACCAAACTAATCATTTCTAAATAAACACATAACAATGTACACAGAATATCTAAAAGAAAATATAATAAACGCCCTAAAAGAAGATATCCCTGAGGGAGATTATTCTTCTATCGCTTGCATAGACGAGAACGCCACAAGTACAGCCAAACTAATAGCCAAACAAGATGGTATATTGTGTGGAGTAGATGTCTTTTGTATGGTGTTCGATATAATGGATACCAAGAAGGATATCAAAATAGAACGTTTTATAGAAGACGGCCAAACAATACACAAAGGCGATCTTATACTAAAGATATCAGGTAACGCTCGTAATATACTATCTTCCGAGCGTACTGCCCTTAACTATATCCAACTCCTAAGCGGTATCGCTACCACTACTTCCAAATATGTAAGACTCTTAGGAGACGTACATACCAAGTTATTAGACACCCGCAAGACTACACCAGGCTTAAGAATATTAGAGAAATATGCCGTTAAGGTTGGTGGAGCCTGCAATCACCGTATGGGTTTGTCCGATATGATTATGCTAAAAGACAATCACATAGACTTTGCTGGCGGTATAACTAATGCCATAGAGAAGACAAACAAATATCTAAGCGATAACAACCTTGACCTTAAAATAGAGATAGAAGTTAGAGATTTTAAGGAATTAGACGAAGTCCTAAGAGTCGGCAAAGTAAATAGGATAATGCTCGATAATTTCTCTTCCACTGACCTAAAAAAAGCAGTAGAGATAATCGACGGAAGGTACGAGACCGAAGCAAGTGGCGGTATCAATTACGACAATATAGTATCTTACGCCCAAAGTGGAGTAGACTATATATCGGTCGGAGCCTTAACGCATCATATCTCGGCTTTGGATATTTCTTTGGTTAGTGATTAAAACGAAGAAAGGGTAGAGGAGATAGGATTTTCCACACATCTAAAAGAATATAGTAGTGAAGAATCTTTTCAAAGGTAATAATTTTCTATATTTTAGACCCGTAAGACAAATACTGCATAGTTCACGTATGTTAGTCTTACCGGGTTTTCAAGGTGTGCCTTTGTTCGATGTTATACTATATTTCGTTAAAGGTCTCAAACAAGGCGTTATAAATCAGCGTGCAGCCGCCTTATCTTATCATGTATTCTTGTCGTTGTTCCCTTTGTTGTTGGCAGGTTTTACCCTCTTGCCATTCTTTCATCTAGACAACTACATACCTATGATATTGGAGACCTTGCAAAACATTCTCCCAACCAGTACTCACGACTTTATGCAATCAACCCTTACCGACCTACTATCCAAAAAACACAAAGGTTTGATGAGTATCGGTTTTGTCTCTGCTCTTTGGATTGCCTCCTCTGGTTTCAACTCCCTTTTGCTTACTTTCAATCAGTCTTTTCACGCTAACAAGAAAATAAAATTCCTTAAACGCCGAACCATAGCCTTACTAATGGTCTTAGGTATCTTTATTGCCGTTATCATTAGTCTATCGTTGATACTATTCTCTCGTAAACTTATTAGTTATCTTATTGTTAGTGAGACCATAAAATCTTTCTTCCAACTCTATATCTTCAAAATCCTTAAATGGACTATTATCGTTCTACTCGTATATATGTCTTTGGCGTCAATATACTATATAACTCCTGCCAACCGTGAAGGTTATAGATTTTTCTCTGCTGGTGCCACTCTTTCCACTATTATGTTTATCCTAATGTCCAACGGTTTCAACTGGTACATAATCAACTTCTCTTCCTACAACGCCCTTTATGGTTCTATCGGTGCTATCATTATTTTCCTTTTATGGATCTACCTTAACTCATACGTCCTTATCCTTGGTTTCGAACTCAACGCCTCTATCGCCGAAGCGTATCTAAACATTAGGACTCATAACAAAAAAGACGATAACGCTGCACCAAGTATCTCTAAGACATCTATTAATATGCTAAATATTAGACGAATAAAAAAGATCTTTCGTAGAAGTCCTCTCAAACGCCTTTTCGATCGTCTAAGAAACAAAACAGAATAAAAAAAGATGCGATTCTTTTTTTCTCAGAATCGCACCTTTGGTTAGAAAATATATCTAAAATCCTAAGTTTCTAAATATTATTTCTTTTTGTCGCAACTTTTGTTTTTGTCGCATTTCTTAGCATCTTTGTGATGGTTGCCGTGGCCCTCGCCTTTGCAGCATGGAGGAAGTTTTTTTCTTGCCTCTTGGTTAGCCTTTACCTCACCAGCATTGTAACCTACGTTAGCAACTGCAGTAGATATCTTGTTGATATCCGTTACTTTCTCATCATAGTTAAGGGTTAATTCTTTGGTCTCTGCGTTCCATACTGCAGTCTTAACACCTTCAACGCTTTTGGCTGCATTTTCTATTTTGACTTTGCATTTTTCGCAAACGCCGTCCACTTTTATCTTACCATCTTTTGCAAATGTATTTGTAAAACTCATAGTAGAGAATGCAAATACAGCAACTGCCACTAATTTAATCGCTTTTTTCATTGTTTGATAATGTTATTTAATTTTCTATACTCTATCCATAGCAAATTTGATACCAAAAAACCTTCCCCGAGAATATTCCGCCCAATTACCAAAATATTTCGACCAATTATCAAAATGTTTCGACCATTCATC
>CAVAII010000187.1:0-7917 GCA_963588535.1 Erysipelotrichaceae bacterium
ACTCATAATAGGTATTCTTTTTTCGTTAGAGTAAGTCTATTAGAATATTCTTTCTATAAAGATATTTTTGTTTTGTTTACCTTTGTGGAGTTTTTGTTTGTTTGTTCTACTTTCTTCGCTAAACAACTCCCCAAAATCACAAACTTCTCTCGTCCTAAATACTAACAATCTTTCTAAAAAAAAGACTGCGAAACCATACACTCGAAAGTGTATTAGTTTCGCAATAATAGGATTAATTAGACTTAAATAAACTTAATTCTTTGTTTAGAATAAGAAATTTTGTTCTAAAAAAGAACCATTATTTATTCTTATGTCTATTCTTTCTCAAACGTTTTTTACGTTTATGAGTTGCCATCTTGTGGCCTTTTCTCTTTTTTCCGCTTGGCATTTTCTTAAAGTATTAAGGTTATTATTATTTAACATTGTTTTTAACTTCCTCTACAAAACTTTTTGCAGGTTTGAATGAAGGAATGTTATGAGCAGGTATGATTATTGTAGTATTTTTAGAAATATTACGACCTGTTTTCTCAGCTCTACGTTTGATAATGAAACTTCCAAAACCTCTCAAATAAACGTTATTGCCTTTCTTCATGGAAGCTTTCATTACGTCCATAAAAGACTCTACGATCTCCAATACGTTTACTTTTTCCATTCCTGTTCTTTGTGCAATTTCTGCAACTATCTCAGCTTTTGTCATCTCTTTATGTTTTTTTATATTAGTTAATTAATACAACTTATTCAGTTTTTTAGGATTTGAGTTTGCAAAATTATAAAAAAAATCAATACGAAAGCAAAAAAAATTGATTTTTTTTGAATTTAACTCCCAAATTCTCACTATTTAACCTTTCAAAAAGTGCATTATTTCTTATCAAATAAGTCTGCAATAGAACTTGTCTCTATGGCAGTGAAAGATCCTGAGATATCCTTACCATTCTTTATCATAGAGATAAGAGAAGATACGCTCAAATCAGAAAGATCTTTGTACTGTATAGCCTTACCTGTAAAGGTGCCGACAACTTTGGAAGAATTAGCCTTAGTTAAATTGCATTCACCTGCAACTACTATGTAAGTCTCGCTTGCGTTATCAAATGGTACGAAAGTCATTACATTCTCAAACTTGCTAACATCTATACCACCTGTTAGGATACTTGTCCAATCGCTAAGATCTGTAGCATTAGTAAGACCCAAAGTATAACTACCCGTAGTAGTACCACTCAATTGAATCGTAACGGCGTTAGTCTTGCTAATAGTAGCAATATATGTTTTGCCGTCTTTTTGATAAGAACCAACGCCTGTAAAGGTCTTCGTTGTTCCATCAAGGGTTACTTTCATTGAACCTGTTACACCTCCTAGGATATCATCATCGTCATCATCACATCCTACGAATACAAATGGCAATACTAGGCATGCCATTACCATCAAAATCTTTTTCATTTTACAATGTTTTTTTAATTTTTTTATGAACTTTTTTCTGTTAATCAATTTGCAAAAATAAATTATTTTCATAAAACTGCAAAATATTTTGTTGATTTTTTATAATTTTGCACTTCATTTTAGACGCTATGGAGAACCTTTTAAGATTTTTGAGGCATTACTATTACGTGTTTCTCTTCTTACTTTTAGAAGGGGTGAGTATATATTTTATTTCTCTACGAGATTCTAGACAATCCAGTGCTATAATCTCTGTAACAAATACTATATCTGGGTCTTTTTACTCTGTATTTGAAAATATAGACTCTTATTTCTTCCTAAGAAGTAGAAACGAAGCCTTAGTAAAAGAGAATATGGCACTAAGAAAACAACTTAGTACCTCATTTGTTAAGATAGTCAATAACACACATCAAGAAGAGGACACTATATACAAACAAAGATTCTCTTTTATAGATGCCAAAGTTATATCCAAAACTATCAACAAGAGAAACAATTACTTTATGATAGACAAAGGTCGTCTATCTGGCATAGACGTAGATATGGGCGTTATATCGCCTGACGGAGTTGTGGGCGTAGTAGTAAAGACTTCGGACAACTTCTCTTTGGTTATGAGCGTATTGCATCAAGATAGCAAACTAAATGTGCGTAACGCTCGCACCAAAACGACAGGTACTTTGGTATGGAATGGTAAGAACTACTCTGTGGGTCAGGTTATTGATATGCCTTCGAGTATAGCCATCAAAAAAGGTGATACCATCATAACAAGTGGTTTCTCTGTCGATTTCCCTGAGGGAATAATGGTCGGCACGATTAAGAATTTTAGCAAAGAAAAAGGCACTGGCTTCTATAATGTCGATGTTAATTTCTCTACCGAGTATAATAAATTGGAGTTTGTCTATGTTATACGCAATTTCTTCAAAATAGAACAAAACACATTATTAGATAGCATACAAAATCAAAAAGAACACTATGATTAAGGATATTATAATATGCATAATTCAGTTTCTTATACTGCTATTATGTCAGGTTTTGATACTAAACAATGTATATTTCTTAGGGTTTATTAATCCTATGATTTATATTTGGTTTATTCTTATGCTACCTTTCGCTACTCCGAAATGGTTAGTATTGATTGTCTCTTTTATCCTCGGTATGAGTGTAGATATACTATCTAACGATGTAGGCATCAACGCTTTTACTTGCGTCTTCATAGGTTTCCTTCGTCCTATTATACTCAATATCTTCTCGGGTAATATAGACAACAACTCTTTCCTACGTCCTTGTGCTGCCTCTCTTGGCTTTAAGAACTTCTTATTCTATACTATGACCTTGGTAGCAATTCATCATCTACTATATTTTACAATCGAGGTATTCTCCTTTGCTGAAATAGTGCAGATACTACTCCGCACACTCCTAAGTTCTATTGTTACCATTCTATGTATTGTACTGTTCGATATGATTTGTTTTAGAAAAAGCCAATAATCTTACAATAATGAAATTACTTATTCTTACACAATATTTTCCCCCTGAGGTAGGAGCACCGCAGAACCGTTTATTCGAATTAGCCCTAAGACTACAAGCCAAAGGTATAGACGTAGAGATCCTAACGGCGATGCCTTCTTATCCACAAATGGAGATACAACCTGCCTATAAAGGAAAAAAATATTTAGAGGAGTCCTTACAAGGCTTACGCATAAAACGTTGTTGGATATATGTCTCCAAAGACAAATCAATAATCAAAAGACTACTCAATTATTTCTCTTTCGTCTTCTCTTCTCTATTCTACGGACTACGGAAGTTAGAAAGAAAAGACGTCCTTATGGTAGAGTCGCCCCCTTTGTTCTTAGGTATAAGTGCGTATCTACTCTCGAAAGCCAAACATGCCAAAATGGTCTTCAATGTCTCTGACCTCTGGCCCGAGAGTGCTGAGAAACTCAACATAATATCTAACAAATTACTTCTCCGTATGGCTACCCACTTAGAAGAGTTCTGCTACAAGAAAGCAAGTCTTATAAGCGGTCAAACGCAAGGTATATGCAAGAATATCCAACAGCGATTCCCTAACAAGAAAGTCTTTTGGCTTAAAAATGGTGTCGATATCAAATTCTATGATATAGACAAACAGATAACTCCTCATTTTAGAAAAGACAACAATTTCCAAAAAGACGATTTCATTCTTTTCTATGGCGGAATTATTGGCTATGCTCAAGGCTTGGAAGTAATTCTTTCTGCCGCTAATATCCTACGAGACAAAGAAAATATCAAATTTGTCTTACTCGGTAACGGTCCTGAGAAAGAAAGACTCTTAACTATGAAAAAAGACCTAAGTCTTAACAATGTCTTTTTCTACGATGCCGTCCCTAAAAGCCAAATGCAAGAGATTATAATCGAGACCAACGCTACCATAGTCCCATTAAAACGTTTGGATTTGTTCAAAGGGGCTATCCCTTCCAAAATATTCGAGAATCTTGCCCTCAAACGTCCTATTATCTTGGGAGTTGAAGGCGAAGCAAAGGAGTTATTTATAGACGAAGGCCGTTGCGGAATAAGTTTTATCCCAGAAGATGCCGAAGATTTGGCTCAGAAGATAATCTATCTATATTCTAACCCTGACAAAGCCAAACAAATGGGCGATAACGGCTTAGAATATGCCAAAAAGAACTTCAATCGTGATATTATTGCTAATGATTTCTACAACCAATTACTTACATTAACCAAATAACAACCAAATCATTACCCCTACCTTAAACAAAAAAGACTATGCAAAACAAAAAAATAAAAATAATAACTATCATAGGTGCTCGTCCGCAAATAATCAAAGCCGCAGCACTATCACGTGCCATAAACAACATTTACAAAGACCAAATACAAGAAATAATCGTCCATACAGGTCAGCACTATGACAAGACAATGAGCGATATATTCTTTACCGAACTTGGTATTCCTCAACCTACCTATAACCTCAACATAGGTAGTGCTTCACATGGCGTCCAAACGGCCCTAATGATAGAGAAAATAGAAGCAATCCTCCTTAAAGAAAAACCTTCTGCCATAGTAATATACGGAGACACTAACTCCACTTTGGCAAGTGCCATAGCCGCTAGCAAGATCCAAGTACCTATCGTACATATCGAGGCAGGTTTGCGTTCTTTCGACAAGACAATGCCCGAAGAAATCAACCGTATCCTTGCCGACCACGTCTCTACCCTATTATTCTGCCCCACTACTACGGGATACAACAATCTTATTAAGGAAGGTTTCTCCACTGCCCTTACCTCTCACCCCGATTTTAACCACCCTAACCTCTACCACTGCGGAGATATAATGCTCGACAACAGCCTTTATTTCCGTCCTATCGCCTCCCAAAAAGAAGAATACAAACAACTCTTTGGCAAAGACTTCGTCCTATGCACTATTCACCGCAATACCAACACCGACAACAAAGAAAAACTTACTAATATCTTTACTTCCCTACTCCAAATAGCCAAAAAACAAAGAATAATCCTTCCTTTACACCCTCGTACCAAGAAGATGATACCACAAATGATTGACTCTTCACTACAAGAACAGATCTTTTCGAACAAAAACATAGAGATAATCGACCCAGTAGGTTATTTGGAGATGATATATTTAGAATCAGAGTGTTCACTTGTTATAACCGACTCGGGCGGAGTGCAGAAAGAAGCATATTTCTTCGAAAAACCTTGCATAATCCTTCGTCCACAGACCGAATGGGTAGAAATAGTCTCCTTAGGTGCCGCAACACTCGCAGATACTAACCAAGAAAAGATCCTAAACGCCTACACAAACTACCTTTCGCACCCAAAATATCAGTTAGATACCACATTATTCGGAGATGGTAAGGCAGCAGAGTTTATGTGTAAGACAATGCTGGAAGTATTATAAACCTTATCCCACGACAATAATAAGAAAACATCATATCATCAAATACTAACTATGAACCATACGCAGATTCTTGCACTAATAATCTTTATCGCAACCTATATAGGTATAATAGCCGACAAACTTCCTTTGCTAAGACTAAACCGCAAGTCAATTGCCTTTGTAGGTAGTATAATGATGATAGTATTTGGTGTTATTAGTTTCGAGGACGCTATTAAAAGTATTGACTTTGATACTATTACCCTACTATTAGGTATGATGATAATCATATCTACTCTCCGCCTTGAAGGTTTCTTTACTTTTATCTCCCATACTACTATGACCAAAGCCAAGACAACTAACCTACTCCTATTCTCTATTGTCTTTATAACTGGTTTTGCGTCTGCTTTTTTGGTTAATGATGTTGTTGTCCTCTTGTTTACCCCTATCATAATACAGTTTTGTAGAAAAGCCGAACTTAATCCACTACCTTTCCTACTAGCAGAAATATTTGCCTCCAACGCTGGTTCACTTATGAGTATAACAGGCAACCCGCAGAATATGATTATAGGTATTGCCTCCCAAATCTCTTACGGTAAGTTTATGCTTATAATGTTGCCTATTGCTATCTTATCTATGCTTATAATTATCTTGGTAATAAAGAAGTCCAACACCGATATTTTCCGCCGTAACACCCTAATAACTATCCCCAAAGACGCCTCTACCTACGATTTTAAGACTATGCGTAACTCTCTAATCATCTTTTGTTTGGTTGTTGTCGCATTCTTTCTTAGCAAAATTATCAACCTATCTATCCCTCTTATCGCCTTAGGAGGTGCCAGTCTGACTTTGATCTTTACCAAACAAGATGGCAAACAGATACTTGCAGGCGTTGATTGGTCTTTATTACTGTTCTTTGCATCGTTATTTATAATCGTTGCGGCTATTCGTCAAAGTGGGGTCTTGGATATAGTCTTTGAGATCTCTTTGCAAGAAAACACCTTATCTATTCTCGTTATCTTCCTACTCTCCCTAATACTCTCGCAATTAGTCTCTAATGTTCCTTACGTAGTCTTAGTCTTGCCTATCTTTGCCCTTGCCAAAAGCGATATCTTATGGCTATCTCTTGCCGCCTCTTCTACTTTGGCTGGCAACCTTACTATAATTGGTGCCATGGCGAACCTAATCGTTATCGAACAAGCCCAAAAAGAGAACGTTAGAATCACTCCGCAAAAATTCTATCGATCTTCTATCCTTATTACCTTATCCACTTATATCCTCGCTATCGCCTTCCTTTCCCTTCTCTCCACTCTCTAACCTTCTCTTTTAACTCACTAATAATCACCCCTCTTATTCCCCCAAAATAAAATGACACTTTATTCAAATAAAGTTAAACATTATCCGAATAAAGTTAGATATTATTTTGATAAAGTTAGATATTATCCAAATGATAAAACCATAAAAAACAAAGTAACATAAACTCAAAACGAGATTATGTTACTCTGTATTATTAAGTTATATATTTAAGGCTATGTTTTCTTTCTTGCTTACTTTCTTTCTCCTGCGTAAGAGAAGTTAATAGACATATTGTTCATAGAAGTGTATGAACCAGTAACATCCATTGAAAGTTTGCCATTAGATATCTTGCCACTAATGCTCGTTACTGCGTAGCCAGCGTCTAATAATTCGCCTTCCTTAATGTATTGAGAAGAGATATCGGCACCTGTTATAATAGTGTCGCCATCGCTTACAGAGAAAGTAAGACCATCTATTACAAGATCTAATTGTTTTGGCATTTGGTTAGCAAATTTTACTTGATTCATCTCCACTTTGCAATTCTTTGAACTGTCGGTGCAAGTAGTTACAACGCCTAAATCAGACATCTCGAAATCACCTAATTGAGAAGTAACCGTTAGTGTACCATTCCAATTAGAGATGTTTTCAATCTTTGTCGTAGAGTTGTTATCTTCCTCGTCGTCATCGTCTCCGCATGCTACAAATGTTAATGCAGCAACTGCAACTAATAATAATTTCTTTAAAATCTTCATTTTTGTTCTTTGTTTTATTTGTTTTACTTATTTAACTTTTCTTTTTCTTAGTCTAACACAACTGCTTTTTCTAATCTGTACTGCATCGTGTTTTCAGTTTGCAAAATTAGTACCTATTTGATTTGCGTACAATCATTATATATAGGTATTTGCTATCATTATTTTTGAGTATTTTTGCTCTTATTCCTTTTTATAATCACACCATTGATGATAACAATCAAGGCAACAACCACAAAGGCTAAAAGAATAAAGATCATCTCTTTACGATATTGCATAGGCTCAACCCAAATCTCGGTAAAACGTCCCAGACGTCCCAAAATCTCGATAGGAGTCCAAAGAACAACCACCGTAGCAATTGCCATACGGATATTAGCACCCCAAGAAGCAAGTCTTAGTTGATTTCTAAATATGAAAACTGCACCAACCAAGCAAGCAACTCCAACAAAGAGCGTAAACCAATGCGTTTCTCCAAAGAAATTATCATCATATAGGAACATCAATAATAGATAAGATGTCCATAAGATTAGATTAAACTCCAAGAAAGTAACTAAGGCAG
>CAVAII010000188.1:0-2694 GCA_963588535.1 Erysipelotrichaceae bacterium
CGGAGTATTTGCAAGCGAGGCCGATTTGGTTATCCCCGAAGCAATCCACGAATGGAGTTTCTTGCATTGGGGATTTTTAGTTACGGTACTCGGATTCATATTCGGAATGTATCATTTCTACAAAACAAAAAAACTACCCGTCCATAAGAAAATGTTAGAGATAGGTGAAGTTATCTATAAGACTTGTGCTACCTATCTAAAACAGCAAGGTAAGTTTTTGGCTACACTGTTTATTTTTATTGGTATTATCGTTGCGATTTATTTTGGTGTCTTAGCGGAGAATAGCGTAGGAATAGGTGGCGTATTACTTATTTTGTTTTGGACTGTTGTCGGTATTTTGGGTTCTTACGGCGTTGCAGCGTATGGTATTAGGATTAACACATTTGCCAATGCGAGAATGGCTTTCGCTTCCTTGCGTAGACAGCCTTTGAAACTCTTGAATATACCTCTTAATGCCGGTATGTCAATAGGCGTTATGTTGGTTTGCGTAGAGTTGTTCCTAATGTTGATTATCTTGCTTTTGATGCCAACTAATTTGGCTGGCAGTTGCTTTATCGGCTTTGCAATAGGCGAGAGTTTGGGTGCCTCTGCTCTAAGAATCGCAGGAGGTATCTTTACCAAGATTGCAGATATAGGCTCAGACCTAATGAAAGTAGTCTTCAAGATAGGCGAAGACGACCCAAGAAATCCAGGAGTTATTGCCGATTGTACTGGTGATAACGCTGGTGACTCAATAGGACCAACGGCAGACGGATTCGAGACTTACGGCGTAACAGGTGTTGCCTTAGTTTCTTTTATTCTTTTGGCTGTAGGCGATGCTAGCGTACAAAGAGACCTATTGGTTTGGATTTTCTCTATGCGTATTCTTATGGTTATAACCTCTGTCGTAGCATTTTGGATCAATAACGCAATTTCCAAAGCCAAGTATTCCAAAACAGAAGACTTAGATTTCGAACAACCATTGACTACTCTTATCTGGATAGCCTCTATCCTAAGTATCGCTATCACTTACGCAGTATCTTATTTCCAACTATCGCATCGGGGCGGCAGTCTTTGGGCTATCTTAGCCACTATTATCTCTTTGGGAACAATAGGTGCGGCTGTAATACCTGAGGTAACGAAGATCTTTACTTCTCCTCACTCCAAATACGTTCAAGAAGTTGTTAAGGCGTCTCATCATGGTGGAGCCTCGTTGAATATCCTTTCAGGTTTTGTAACAGGTAATTTCTCTGCCTTTTGGACAGGTTTGGTATTCGTCTTATTGATGTTCTTCTCATACGTACTAAGCACAAATATTACAGGCATAGCTATGGATTATTCCTCTATCTTTGCCTTTGGATTAGTTGCTTTTGGAATGTTAGGAATGGGTCCTGTTACAATAGCCGTTGATAGTTACGGACCAGTAACGGACAACGCACAAAGCGTATACGAGTTGTCATTAATCGAAGACGAACCTAACAAAGATCAAGAGATAGAAAAAGAATTTGGCTTCAAACCTGATTGGGAAAAGAGCAAGTACTATTTGGAACAGAACGACGGAGCCGGCAACACCTTTAAGGCAACTGCCAAACCAGTTCTTATCGGGACAGCCGTAGTAGGTGCAACGACTATGATATTCTCGATAATCTTGGTTATCAAACAAGTCTTAGGCGTAGATCCTGCCGAGATACTTAATTTGCTTAACCCTTACACTATCTTAGGTTTTGTACTCGGCGGTTGCGTTATCTACTGGTTCACCGGAGCAAGCACACAAGCCGTAACTGTTGGGGCAAATCGTGCCGTAGCCTTTATTAAGGACAATATCAAACTTGACCCTAACGCACCAAAGAAAGCAGATACCAAATCCTCTGTTGAGGTTGTTAAGATTTGTACTCAATACGCACAAAAGGGTATGTGGAATATATTCTTGGCGATTTTCTTCTTTGCCTTAGGCTTTGCTTGTTTGGCATCTCCTGCAGGCGTTGGAGGCGAGAATGCAGTTAGTTTGTTTGTCGCTTACTTGATTTCTATTGCAATGTTCGGCTTATTCCAAGCAGTATTTATGGCTAATGCCGGCGGTAGTTGGGATAATAGCAAGAAAGTCGTTGAGGTTGATTTAGACCTAAAAGGCACTGACCTACACGATGCTTCTGTTGTTGGTGATACTGTTGGAGATCCATTTAAGGACACTTCCTCTGTTTCGCTTAACCCTATAATCAAATTTACTACCTTGTTTGGTTTGTTGGCTATGGAGATGGCAATTAGCGATAGTTTCCGTGATATAGCACCATATTTTGGAATAGTATTCGTAATTGTTGCTATTGTTTTCGTATGGCGTTCGTTCTATAAGATGAGAATCAACGATACTGTAGAAAACATTAGCAGTCAATACAAAAAATAAAAGAATAACATTTTTATTCCCCCCGAACTTCCGTTGTTAGTTTTTAATAACGGGAGTTCTTTTTTTCTTTCTCTTGTTTCTCTCCTCCGTCTTTCTGCTTTTTCCCTTCATCTTCTCACTTTTTCCCTTCACCTTCTCGCCATTTCCTTTCATATTCTTACTCTTTCCCTTCGTCTTCTTGATTTTTCCCTTCAATTTCTTATATTTTCCCTTTATATTCTTACTCTTTCCCTTCATCTTCTCGTTTTAGTCTGCGAGGTCGCCGTTTTAGTCTGCGAGCTTACGGTTTTAGTCTGCGAGCTTAAGAGTTAAAA
>CAVAII010000189.1:0-26615 GCA_963588535.1 Erysipelotrichaceae bacterium
ACATACCCTAGGGTCAGTCTGTCCATCCATCGTCATTAAGGGGGTCTGTTTAGGTCTATTTTTATGGTAAAAACGTAGAAATTTAGTGAATGTTAATAAAGGTTAGTTAAATAGTTATCCGAGAAGCGAATAAACGAAAAAATGATAAACAGACAGACAGACTAACACTAGGGTTTGTCTGTCTGTCTGTTCGTCATTATGGTCTGTCGAATGGACTATGTGTTGTAGAATGTTTATTGTCTTTTTAGTTTTATCTGAGACACATTATACTGAGTGTATTGAAGCATAGCAAACAAGTATTCTTTCATCTTTTCGGCTTGCGAATTATACATCTTTATATAATTGTGTTTAGGATCTGGGTCGGATTTAAGATAAAGACTCTCTTGTCCTGAATCCCTCCAAACATATTTCCATACACTATCCTGACAAATAGCATAACTAGGATAAGAACTTATGGCGTAGTCTCTTTGTCCCGAAAAGATATTCAATCCTAAGGAGTTATCATTGTTATAATCCTTATCAATCATAGACAATAAGGTAGTAGGGATATCTGTTTGGCAAGCAAGATTATTATTTCTCTCTGCCTTTATGCTGCCTGGCATATAAATCATACAAGGTACTTTGTCCTCACCATTACAACCGACAAAGATAAAAGCAGTCTTGGAGAACCATGGAGTATTTTTGCAACGGTTGATAAAGTCTTTGATTTTGTTATCCACATTACGCAAATTATCATCGCTGTCTCTATTAACCAAAACACAAGCAAAGAAATTAGTCGTTAGGGTAGATATCTTGGTGATTGTTTGTTTGGTGTCAAGGTTAGGGTTAGAGAATATATAATCGAAATTATTACGATATAAGAAACGGAAGGCGTTGTTACCTTTCTGTTTATGAGTAGTGAAGAATAGATTCTTGTATTTCTTGAAATGCAAAAACGCAGGAATACCATCGAATTTAGGAATAATTGCCGAGGTCATAGAATTAGAAGAAAGGATATTAGGATAGCCGAATAGGGTAGAGAAAACGCCGTTATAATCATATTGTCCGTCTGGATAGACATTAGTAAAGCAAAGCGAAGAACGTGAGATATTGTATAGTTGTGGCGTTGTCCTTAGGCTAATATCGTCCGAGGAGACATTCTCCAACATAATCATTACAATATTAGTAGAAGGTGGTAGAGTAGGGCTTGATAGCGGACGTTCGTTTTGAGAAAAGAATTGTTCCTTTACTATATTTCTTGTTGTCATACCATCTACTACGGTTAGAGGGATATTGTTTTGATAAGCCTCTTCTTTGATACTTTGATATAGGTTAAACAACGGACTAACGGCAAGTTGATTGAAAAAGTCGCTGTCCGAAAAGTATGCCGAGGTAATAGTTAAAGGCTCTTTCGAAGTTGTTCTTCCGTACATTCCCCAGCCACATAGACCTAATAATAAGAATGAATATAGAAGAGTTTTGCCAAGATGGCGTACTTGTTTGTTAGGAGCGATAATTCTAAGCAAAGTAGCATTATATAAGCAATACATTAGCCAAATGTACCAAACCAAAGAAATCAAAAAGATTGAGAAATATACCAAGTATATAGGGTGCCTTAGGATCAAAGAACCGATATACGAGAAAGATTGTATCCAAGACAATGCTATAATATTGATATGACTTCTAAAATATGAGAAATAAGCAACATCTATGGCGATAACAAGGAATGAAAACAAGAATATAGCACAAACAAGTACGTGAATAGGGCGATAAAACCATTTCAAGTTGATCTTAAACACAGCACCTATTACCATAAGTACCAAGAATGCACCAAGAATCCAACACAATACTATTGTATCGAAACGAATTCCCACTAGTAGACTACGAATCAATAGCACAAAACTAAAATCCGAGAACGAAACAAAACAATGTATCGCATAGTTTGCTAATCTATAGATCATCATAAAGAATAATCCCAAGAAATACACGCCAAAAATGTATTGCAACTGCGAAGGCAAATGATTCTTAACCGTATTGGTTATGTTCTCATTAATCTCCTTAATGTTCTCGTTAATCTCCCTTATGTCCTTATTAACACTCATTGTTTTATTATAATTTTTGAAGTTTTATCAGTTTGTAATAATATCCGTTCTTACTCAATAAGTCTTGATGTGTTCCCATCTCGACTATCTTTCCTTGACTCATTACTATTATCAAATCGCTATCCACAACGCTCGAAAGCCTATGTGCAACGACTATCATTGTCCTTCCCTTCATGGCATTAGATATAGCCGAGGTAACTTCGTGTTCGTTCTGCGTATCCATAGCACTTGTAGCCTCGTCCATAAGCAATATATCAGGCTGGCGAAGTATTGCCCTTGCTATGCAAAGTCTTTGTCTCTGACCTCCTGACAACTGCATACCACGATCGCCCGTAACAGTATCATAACCTTTTGGCAGATTATCAATAAAACTATCCGAGTTAGTAAGATGAGCGACCCTTTTGATTTCTTCCATACTTGCGTTAGCATGGCCAAAGGCAATATTATTCTTTATTGTATCGTTGAAAAGAATATTCTCTTGCGTTACAAGGCCATAGCAAGAACGTAGAGTATCCAATCTTAAATCCTTAATATCTATGCCGTCTATTGTTATCTTGCCACTTGTGGGGTCAGCAAAGCGAATAAACAAATCCAAAAGCGTACTCTTACCCGAACCAGAAGCACCAACTATGGCAACTTTCTGTCCTTTCTTTATGCTGAATGTTATATCTTGCAGGCTAAATCCCTCATTGCCTTGATACGCAAAGCCAACATGTTCAAACCTTATCTCATTAGAGAACTTAAACTCTTTGATTGCCTCTCTTTTTTCTTCTATTTTGGAGTCTGTGTCGAGGATTTGGTTGATTCTTGTGGCTGCTGCCTCTCCTTTTTTAAGGTTATAATAGGCTGTTATCAATTCTTTTACAGGTGATATCAGACGAGAGAACAATAGCGTAAAGGCAATCAAAATCGCAGGGTGCATCTGATTATTCAACACCATCATTCCTCCGATTAAGACCACAACAAACAATATCAATATAGAAGAAAACTCTGTCAAAGGGGCTGCTAATTCCTGCCTTGAGACAACTCTATTCATTGTTTTGGCGTACGAGGCGTTATGCGTATCAAAACGATCTGCCATTATGTATTCTGCATTTAGGGATTTGGTTACCTTAACCATAGAAATAGCCTCCTCGGCAAAAGAAAGCAATGAGGCGACCTTCTTTTGTCCCTTATAAGAGTTACGATTAAGCGAGGTGCCAATCTTTTTTATCAATATCATCGGCAAAGGTAAGATAAGCAAGATAAATAGCACGAATTTCCATGAGGCAATAAACAAAGTAATAGTATAAACGATAATCATAACTGGATCCTTGACTATCATTTGCAGACAAGTAAAGACGCTCCATTCCACGCTTGACACATCGGAAGTCATACGAGAGATAATATCTCCACGTTTTTGCGTAGAAAAGAAAGAAATAGGCAAGGAGGTTATTTTCCTATATATATCGTTACGAATATCTTTAACAACGCCACTGCGGATAGGCTCCAAAAAGTAAAAACCTAAGTATCTACAAAGATTACCTAACACAGTAAACAATACAAATCCACCACAGATGGCAAGCAAGCAAGGGAAAAATCCGTAGGTTAGTTTGGTGTAATTGAGTTGATAAGCAAAGAAGCCAATAATCGCTTCCTTAGACAAGGACAACTCTGGACAAACCTCAGGCGAAGGTATTAGATTGAATAGCACACTCGCAAACGGCACCACGATAACTAACGAAAACAAATTGAAAAACACATACAAGACATTGAATAGAATATTCAACGAAACCTCCTTTTTGTAGTTTAGTATGTATTTAAGCAATCTTGCTATGTTCTTCATCGTTTGTTGTCCTCAGTCTTTTGCTTTTCTTACGGACTTATTTTCTCTCCTTTAAGACACTTTCAATCTGCGTTTGGTATAGCCACTTTGTGCTTTTACCCATATATCTTATTTGCTTAGGGACTATACTTTCTTTGCTCTGTCCTGGAGTTGTGTTAATCTCAAGGAAGAACAATCTCTTAGTCTCTTCCTCTAATATATAGTCTATACGGCAAACGCCCTTACAGTCTAATAATTTATAGATCTCTTCTGTTGTCTTTTGAATAAGAGAGGTTGTTGTGTCGTCTATCGGAGCAGGTACTATCTCGTTGCTTAAACCATCGTATTTGGCTTTCCAATCAAAGAAGTCTGTCTTTGGACATATCTCTGCAATAGGCAAAGCCGTTACCTTATTATCTATACTCATTACTCCGCAACTAAACTCTCTACCCTTGATATACTGCTCAATCAAAACCTTGTTATCTACCTCAAACGCCTTTTCAATAGAAGGCATCAAATCCTCTTTCTTAGTTACCTTAAATGTTGCAATCGAAGACCCTCCCTGAGACGGCTTTACAAAGACAGGTAAAGAAAGTTTGTTTAATATATTCTCCGTAGATATTTCGTCTTGCTTTCTTACAGCAACGTTAGCGGCTACATTGATAATACCAAAATTCCTTACTATCTCGTTGCATATTGCCTTATCAAAAGTAATAGCACTTGTTAGGGCATTACAAGTAGTGTAAGGTATATCTAACATATCGAAATAGCCTTGTAACAATCCGTTCTCGCCTGGCGTACCATGCACGATAATAAAGGCTATATCAAATGTAATCTTATTGTTGTCTATCGTAAGGGAGAAATCATTTTTATCTACGTCTATCTCCGTTTCTGCGTCCTTATAATACCATCTATCTTTGGTAAGAATAATCTTATATACATTATATTCCTCGCATAAGTTCTCATACACCTGATCGGCACTCTCAATAGAGATTACATATTCTCCTGAGTATCCTCCACACACTAATGCAACATTTGTTTTCATTTCAAATTTATTTATTCTTTTTTCTAACCTAATTGTTGTCTTAATTCCAAAAGAAATTGTTTGGTCTCCAACAGAGTCTGCAATACTTCGTTATTGTTTTCTTCTGGTTTGTTGTTTTTTAGTTCTTTCTTAACGCCTTCCAAAGAATATCCTTTCTGCTTAGTTAGGTATGCAATCTTATCAATAAGGTCGATATCTTTCTGTGAATAAAACCTAACTCCACGCCTATTACGAACGGGATGCAAAGCCTCGAACTTCTCTTCCCAATAACGCAGAGTAGACACATTTACCTCAAACCTTTTTGCAACCTCACTAATCGAATAATAAACTTTTTCTGTCTCCATCTCCATATAATATCTTTACATCGGATAACGAAGGTTCTCTTCCTTAATATTATAAAGCACTTCTTCGAGATATTTCTTTGATTCAAGCCTTGCCATAGGTAAGTCATGAAGCAAGTAATTGCCACAATCCTTTGCCTCAGCCCCTGGAATATCTCCCTCAAAGGAAGCCACAAACTCAAAAGTCTTCTTCATCAAATCCACAATATCCTTGCTATCCCAATCACCTCTAAGAAGAAGATAATTACCTGTCAAACAGCCCATCGGACCCCAGTAAATAATCCTATCTTTCCACTCCTCGTCATTGCGAAGATAGGTTGCAGCCAAATGCTCTATCGTATGAATAGCACCATTATGCAAAGCAGGCTCACGATTAGGCTCTTTCATTCGAATATCAAAGGTCGTAACCACTTCGCCCCCCACTTTGTCCTTGCGAGAAACGTAAATACCACGTTTTAGTTTGAGATGATTTATTTGAAAACTTGCTATCTTTTCCATTATATTGATTGTATTATTTTCTTTGCCGTAAGAAATGAGGTTTGCGATACATTTGTCCAGAAATCTTTGTATTGCTGATGATTATTGCCTTTTAGTGGCAAATCGCTAATCACTCTTAGGGAAAGAAATGATGTATTTAATTTGTAACAAACTTGTGCTATCGAGGTAGATTCCATATCCACAGCCAAAGAATAAGGAAAATTCTCCTTAATCGATTGCATTTTCTCCTTCGTATCAACGAACCAATCGCCAGAGACTATTTGTCCGATATGCACACCTTTTAGGTTTAGACTCTTTATCTTATCTATTGTTTGTTTAGGGGCGAAATATTCTTTTGGTAAGCCTTGAATCTGCCCCAAAGCGTTAGGTTGTCCACACCAAGCGTCATGGTAGATATATCTTTCGCCACAAACTACGTCCATTATCTCAACCTCATCTGAGCAACTGCCTGCAACACCAGACGAGATAACCAAATCAGGCGATATCTTGTTTACTAAATCGAATGTTTGGACGGCAGAATTAACTTTGCCTATTCCGCATTGAGATAGATATAATTGTTTGTCTCCCAAAGAGGCATCTTTTTGGAATGAAAGGAATTGTTCGTATTCCGATTCCATGGCTGTTAGGACTAAAATCTTCATAATTTCAAAGCATATATCAACAATATTAACGCAATAAGCCCCTAAAAATTATATTTCCCTTTTATTTTTCCCTCCTTAACCTATCAATTAGTACAACAATTAAAGAAAATCGTACGAACTTTTGCTTTATCTTCTTGTCGTTTTGCTTTGTCTTTTTGATTTTAATACAGAACCCTTTCAGTTTTAACACGGAACCTTTTTGGTTTTAACACGGAACCTTAGGTATTTCAAACCCTAGGGTTATAGCCCCTCAAACCCTAGTCTTTCAGCCCCTCTAACCCTAGGGTTTTGACCTTCGAAACCCTAGGGTTTGAAATGATGGAGGTTCTGTATTGAAATTGGTGAGGTTGAGTCTTAAAACTCGGGAAGTATAAGGTTAAAAATGGGAACACAAAGAGGTAGTGTTAGAATAAGAGGCAAAATGATGGATTTGTATTAAGAAATTAGGGTATTTATGAGGCGTGAAAGAGAGAAAATCAAAAGAAAAATAGAGAAGAATAAACAAAAATATTGTTTTGTCGCAAAAAAAACGTAATTTTGCAAACCTAATAATCGGGATAAATGGACGCAAAACTAAAAGATATTATATCGTGTTTGTCTAAGGAGATGGAGATTTTTGAAGAGAAATTCAAAGAAAATTTCGTCTCGTCGGATAATCTGCTCGGTGGCTTACTTAACTACGAAAATGCCAAAAAAGGCAAGAGAATACGCCCACTTTTGATTTTTTTAATTGCCAAAACTTTTGGTCAGATTACCTTACAGACTTATAGAAGTGCCATTATAATAGAATTGTTGCACACTTCTTCCCTTCTGCATGACGATGTAATAGACGAATCCCTTACAAGACGAGACAAACGTACGATTAATTCGCTTTTCGGTAATAAGATTGCTATCTTAGTTGGTGATTATCTTTATGGTAAAGCCCTTGCGACCATTGAGACGAAGGAAGATTTTTCGCTTATGGACGTATTCTCTCGAATTGCTCTACAATTGCCACAAGGAGAGATTAAGGAAGAGGAGACAAATAAGGATAAGAGTATAGATTTTGAGGCATATATGCAGATTATCTACTACAAGACTGCGTCCTTGATTAGTGCTGCTACAGAATGTGGAGCAAGGACTTGTGGGAATGAGAATGTGGATAGAGAGAAGTTGGCTTTGTTGGGTAAGAATATAGGTATGGCGTTTCAGATTAGGGACGATATCTTGGATTATACCCTTAGCAACAAGATGGGTAAAGGCGTTGGCAACGATATTAGAGAAAGAAAGATAACAATACCTTATATATATTACCTAAATACTCTCTCGGAAGAGGAAAAAGAAGAGAGTATGGAGGAGTTTTTTGCCTTAGAGAAGACAGAACAAGAGATTAATAATATAATTGATAAGGTAAATAAGAGTGGGGCTATGGATAAGGCGATAGAGTTGCAAGAGAGGTATTCGAAGGCTGCTTTGGAGATAGTAGATAGTATGCCTTTGAATGAATATTCAGTAGCCTTGCGGGCGTTGGTACAGTATTTGACAATACGAAATGAATAAGAAAATAAACAAACACATAAAATAACTAACAAAATGAAAAAGATATTTTTATTCCTAGCTATGACCTTATTAGGTGTTGCTATTAATGCACAGAATGCACAGATGGCCAAAATAAACGTTAAAGACGTAGATGGTAAGACTATTAATACCAGTAGTTTTTCTAATGATGGCAAACCATTCGTTATTTGTTTTTGGGCAACTTGGTGTCATCCTTGTTTAGAAGAACTTAATACGATAGCAGAGTCTTACGCTGATTGGCAAAAGGAAACAGGCATTAAGATCTATGCAGTATCAATCGACGACACCAGAACAAAGGGTAAAGTAAAGACTTTGATAAATGGTTCTGAGTGGGAATACGAGGTAGTAATAGACGAGAACTCCGACTTTAAGCGTGCTATGGGAGTAAATAATCCGCCTCATACTTTTATTGTTGGATCTGATGGTAGTATTCTTTGGCAACATGCTGGCTACACAGAGGGAGACGAGCAGACAACAATTGCTAAGTACAAGGAATTTTTGAATAAATAGTTTTCGTATATAGGACTTATAGAGCATTAGTGTTTTATAAGTCCTACATATATTATATAATGGTATAGGAAGATGAAGAAAAAGGTAGTTTTGTTGCTAATAGCGTCCTTGGGTTTTACAAAAATTTATGCTCAGGGTATATTAGACGGTAAGGTTACGGGTAATTTCCAAACAGATGTGCAGATATCCAAAGAGGATAAGACTATTGGATCGCAGAAAGTAGATGAGAAATTGCTTAACAATACATTTGCGAATATTCTTTACACCAAAGGAGACTTCTCTGCAGGAGTAAGGTTCGAGTCTTATTTGAATCCTATCTTGGGTTTTGACAAACAATACAAAGGTGCTGGCTTTGCATCACGTTGGGTATCCTACAAAAAAGACTTTTTGGAAGTTACAGCCGGAAATTTCTACGAACAATTCGGTAATGGTCTAATATTGCGTGCTTACGAAGAGAGAAATCTTGGTTTGGATAACGCTTTGGACGGAGTAAGAGTAGTTGCACGTCCGTATAGAGGCATTATATTAAAAGGAATTATCGGCAAGCAAAGGTATTATTGGGATGATATTTGGCAGAATGATAATGGTTTGGTTAGAGGTGTTGATGGTGAGTTGGCATTGAATGATATTATACCTGGTTTCGCTTCTTCTTCCTTAAGATTGACTTTGGGTGGTAGTTTTGTTTCTACTTACGAAAAGGCAGGTACTCAAAACGCTACCATAAATGGAGTATCTTATAAACTTAATCTACCAGAGAATGTAGGTGCAGGGGCAATGCGTTTTAATTTGGGTTATAATGCTTTTGCTCTTTCGGGAGAATTTGCTTTCAAAGGACAAGATCCTAATGCCGTTAATAATTATATCTACCGCAAAGGTAATGCTCAACTCCTAACAGCCGAATATACAATCAAAGGACTTGGTATCCGTTTGGAGGGAAAACGTATAGACAATATGTCCTTCAAATCTAAACGTACCGAGACAGGCAATATGCTTAACGTTAATTATTTACCTGCCATTACTCGTAATCATTCTTATTCCCTTATGGCAATGTACTCGTACGCTACGCAAGTTAATGGCGAGATTGGTTTTAGTGCTGATATTATGTACAAGATTCCAAAGAATACCTTCTTAGGCGGTAAGTACGGAACTAATGTTAAATTGAATTACTCTAATGTTCATTCCTTGGATATGACACCAATAGAGGGTTATGCTTTGAATCAATCTGGTACTAAGGGATATAATTCGGATTTGTTCGCAATAGGAGACGAGAAGTACTTTTCTGAGATCAATGTGGAGATAAACAAAAAGTTCTCTCCTAATTATAAGATGAATTTTATGTATTCTTATCAAGAGTTTAACCCTATTGCATACGGACACTATGGCAACCCTATGATTTATGCTCACGTTGCAGTAATAGATGGTACGTACAGAATTGCAGCACATCAATCAATAAAAGGCGAGATTCAAGCCTTATTCACCGAGCAAGACTATGACGAGTTCGCAAAAGGCAATTGGTTACAATATGGTGCGGAATACAATATGGGAGGTCATTGGTTTATAGCCGCTTTTGACCAATGGAACTACGGAACAGAGCAAGGCGAGAAGGTTCATTATTATAATTTTTCAGTTGGTTGTACGTTTAATACAACAAGAGTTAGTGTTTCTTACGGCAAACAACGTCAGGGTATAATGTGTATAGGCGGTGTTTGTAGAGAAGTGCCTGCAAGTAATGGATTGTTTATGACTATAACCTCAAGTTTTTAGAATATTGACAAAAATGGTCTAAGGATCCAAAAAACAACAGAAAATAATTTATTAGAATCAGATAATAATTTGCTGAAATCAGATAATAATTTATTAGAATCAGATAATAATCGAGCGAAAAGAGAAAAGAATAAAAAACATAGATAAGAGATGAAAATTTCAAAGTATATAATGTTGGCTTTGTTGCCTATTGCATTTTTGTCTTGTGATAATTTCGATGAGGACGAGTATGTTATCTATCCCGAAGGAGAGACCTCGCAGACAACTCCTATAACCAAGACGCAAGACTATCAAGCCATTCTATTAGAGGACTATACTGGTTGGAAATGTGTTAATTGTCCTGCTGCCGCTGCCCTACTAACAGACCTACAAGCCAAATATGGTAGCAAACTTGTTGCAATGAGTGTTCATGCAGGTTCGTTTGCAGAGCCAGGTAAGGCTAATAATTATTTGGATTTCAGGACAGAATATGGTACGCAGTGGAACTCTCAATTTGGTCTTAGTGCTTATCCTATCGGTATTATCAATAGATTGGATAATGGTACCTCGAAAGGTGTTCAAAAGGACGATTGGGATAATAAGATCTCATCCTTATTGTCTTCAATAGACCACTTAATGAACATAAATTTAGGGGCTAAGAAACAAGATAATCAATTCATTGTTAGTACTCAGATAAACGCCTTAAAGAATATTGACTTTGCGACTTTGATATCAATAGTTGTCTTGGAAGATGGTATAGTTGGCGTTCAGATGAATAGCGATCCTACCTACGGAGACACTCCTAAGATAAGCGATTATGTATTCAATCATGTTTTGCGTACTAATGGACGTATTGATTTAACGCTTAAAGACTCTTTTTCTGCCTCTCAGACAATAGAGAAGAATTATGCTATCAATATAGATCCTTCTTGGAATACGGATAACTGCAAAATAGTTGTCTTTGTAACTAATTCTCAGAGCGGAGAGGTACTTCAATGCAATGAGATAGACATAAAATAATTACGCAAGAGAAAGAAAAATTTGGTCAGTTGAACAAAAAAATGTATCTTTGCACGAAAATTTATTAGAAGCAATGAATGAAGAAAATAAAATAATTGGCACAGGATTAACGTATGACGATGTGCTTTTGGTACCTGCATACTCTGAGGTAATACCAAGAGATGTGGTAGTAAAGAGTAGATTTTCAAGAAATATTGAGGTTAATATCCCTATTGTTTCCGCTGCTATGGACACAGTAACGGAGGCTAATATGGCAATTGCTGTGGCTCAGGAAGGCGGTATAGGTGTCTTGCACAAGAATATGTCTATCAATAGACAAGCAGAAGAGGTTCTAAAAGTAAAGAGAAGCGAAAATGGTATGATTACCTCTCCTTCTACTTTGCCTAAGACGGCTACCGTTAAGGACGCAAAGACCATGATGACACAATTGCATATTGGTGGTATTCCTATTGTAGATGATGACAAAAGACTAATAGGTATTGTAACAAACAGAGATCTTCGTTTTGAGAAAGATACCAAGAAGACTTTGGATAACGTAATGACTAAGAACGTTATTACAACCAAACAAGGTACTTCTTTTGCTCAAGCAGCAGAGATATTGCAAAAATATCGTATTGAGAAACTTCCTGTTGTAGATAACGAGGGTCGTTTGACTGGTTTGATTACTTATAGAGATATTATCAAACTAAAAGAGCGTCCTAATGCTTGTAAGGATTCTATGGGACGTTTGCGTGTTGCTGCAGGTATAGGTATAACCAAAGATATGTACGACAGAATCGAAGCAGTAGTAGAGGCAGGCGTAGATGCAATAGTTATAGACACAGCACATGGGCATTCGTTGAATGTAATCAATGCAATCAAAGAGACTAAGAGTAGATTCAAAGATATAGATATAGTAGTTGGTAATATAGCAACAGCAGAGGCTGCTTTGGCATTAAAAGAGGCAGGAGCAGATGCTATAAAAGTTGGTATAGGTCCTGGTAGTATATGTACAACACGTATTATAGCAGGTATAGGTATGCCACAACTAACAGCCGTATTGAATGTCTGCCATGCTTTGAAAGGATCTAATATACCTGTAATAGCAGACGGTGGTATAAGATATTCTGGCGATATAGTTAAGGCGTTGGCTGCCGGAGCAAGTACTATTATGGCAGGTTCATTGCTTGCCGGTACGGAGGAATCTCCTGGTGATACTATCATCTTAGAAGGTAGAAAATACAAAGCATATAGAGGTATGGGATCTTTGGATGCTATGCAGAACGGAAGTAAAGACAGATATTTCCAAAGTGATGAGAAAGATGTCAAGAAATTAGTTCCCGAGGGTATAGTTGGTAGAGTTCCATACAAGGGAAGCGTTGTTGAGATATTGTATCAATTAGTTGGCGGATTAAAGGCAGGTATGGGCTACACAGGAAGCAAAGACCTTGCTCATTTGCGTGAGGCTAAATTTATACAAATAACTAACGCTGGTTTTATAGAGGGACACCCTCACGATATTACTATAACTAAGGAAGCCCCTAATTATACAAGATAGAATGAATAAGGTTCGTCAAATAATATTATTAGTAGTCTTGTGTCTTTGTGCAGCCTTTGTAACAAAGGCACAAGATGATAATATATTGTTTACAATTGCAGACAAAGACACCGTTAGGGTTAGTGAGTTTATGCAAATGTATAATAGAAACTCATCTAATATAAAGGACTCCTCTACGATAGATGATTATTTGGATTTATACATTAATTATAAATTAAAACTAACTCAAGCCAAAGATATGGGTTTGGACAAAGATTCTTCTACCATTAATCAACTCAAACAATATAGAGAATCCATTATCAAACCATACGTTAACGACCCTAAAGTTATGGACTCATTAACTCGTCAAGCCTACGAGAGAATGAATGTCCTGGTTAGAGCCTCTCAAATACTTATCTCTATACCAAACAATGTTGCCCCATCGGATACAATGCAGTATTATCAAAAAGCACAAATGGTATATCAGAAAGCACTAAAAGGCGAGGACTTTGCTAGTTTGGCTGACGAATATTCTGACGACCCTTCTGCAAATACACAAGTAGGAGTTGCCAATCATGGAGATTTGGGATATTTCTCTTCTTTGAATATGATATATCCTTTCGAGAACGCTTGCTATTCACTCATTAAGGCAATCGATACCGACAAACCTTATCTAACAGATAGCCTAACATTCTGTAAGACACGATTTGGCTATCATATCATAAAGGTAACTTCTGTCTTACCTACGCCTTTCTCGGCAATTACATTAGCACACATCTTTATAGATGCTAAGAATCACACAGAAAAAGAAGGCAGCGATCTAATAAATGAAGCCTATGACAAAATCAAACTTCTTGGTTTTGATTCTGTTGTTAATCTTTACTCAGAAGATAATTACTCCAAAAAACAATATGGAATCCTTTCTAATCAAACACCAAACGTTATTCCCCCTGAATATATTGATATGTTTTTGAAATATGCGGATTCCGCTCGAACAATTCCTTTTAAGACAAGATATGGTTGGCATATAGTAAGATATATACAGACTACGCCACCTTTGGATTTTAATTCCGTAAGATATCAAATAACTAATCGTCTTTCGAAAGACGAGAGGGCATATATGGCAATAGACAATTTTGCTAAACAGTCTAAGCAATATTATAACTTCAAATACGATAAGCAGTTATTATATAGTTTGGATAAGATAATAACAGATTCTGTCTTTTCGGCAGTTTGGCAGATTCCCGACACTAATACCAATAAAGACCTCGCATCTTTGAAAGATAAAGTCTTATTCTCTATGGGAGATACCTCATTAACTTGTTTGGATTTCCTAAACTATATCTTTGAAAGCCAGTCCAAGACTACTCCTATACATATCCTTTCGTATATAGAAAAGAAATTTGAGAACTATACCAATCAATGTGCTATCGTCTATTCTTGTGCACATATAGAAAAGAGATACCCTCAAATCGAAAAGAGTTTGGAGGAGTTCAAAGAGGGTATTATGATTTTTGACCTAACAGACAAAGAGGTCTGGTCGGCATCTCTATCTGATACAGACGGATTGCAACAATATTATAACGAGCATCAGTCTAATTATAAATACACTCAAAGGGCAGATGCAACCGTTTGGATTATTCACCCTACAATTGATTTCGACAAGGCATTCAAACAAATCAAAAAGTACAAGAAAAAAGGTAAGTCTAACGATGAAATCAAAGATATTCTAAGCGAGAAGAAGGACGGCAAGACCAAATATAATGTTACTTACACATGGGGAAGATTCGAAAAGGGTATAAACAGCACCATAGATACAAATATCTTTGATCATATAACCGAACTTACAGACAAAAAACTTCCTTATTATATAATAGACACTACTTCTATTAAGAATCGTCGTATGATAGTTGTCCTAAATGAGATATTGCCTGTTAGTATAAAGCCTTTCGAGGATTGTAAAGGCTTAGTAACAAGTGATTATCAAAGTGTACTGGAAGAAAAATGGATAAATAGACTAAAACAACAATATCCTGTAAAGGTGGATTATCAAACACTTGAAAGATTGAAACAATAAACATAAAAGAATATGAAAAAACTTGCTCTTATAATCGCAGTAATCTTGTCTACTAATCTATTTGCTCAGACATATCAAGAGATAGATGGTGTAGTTGCGGTAGTTGGTTCTTCGATGATAAAGTTATCTGATTTGGAGACATCATACCTACAAAGCAAATCCTCAGAAGAGAACAAAGATCTTACCAAATGTGATATCTTGGAGTCTATGCTACTCAACAAACTAATGCTCCATCAAGCACAAGTGGATTCTGTGGAAGTTACAGAGGAAGAAGTAGAAAGCGAACTCAATCAAAGACTAAAGTATATGATACAGATGTACGGTTCGCAGGAAAGACTCGAGAAGCAAATGCAGAAATCTATGGCTCAAATCAAAGAATACTTCCACGATGTGATAAAAGAGAACCTTATGATTCAAAGAACGCAGTCTACTCTTACAGGTGAGGTAACTATCTCACCAAAAGAAGTAGCAGATTATTTCCAAAAAATTCCTAAGGACTCTTTGCCTACAATAGGAGAGCAATATACTCTTTCGCAGATAGTAGTCTTGCCAAAGGTTTCGCAAGAAGATAAACTACAAGTAAAGAATCGTCTAAACGAGATTAGAGATCGTATACTTAATGGTGCCAAATTCTCTACCTTGGCTTCACTTTACTCAGACGATGAGGTATCTGCCAAAAGTGGCGGTGAATTGGGTTTCTTCTCCAGAGGAGATATGGTAGCAGAGTTCGAGAGTATGGCTTTCTCCTTACAACCTGGCGAAGTCTCTCCCGTATTCGAGACAAAATATGGTTATCATATCATACAGATGATAGCAAGACAGGGCGATAGAGTAAATTGCCGTCATATCCTACTTATGCCAAAAGTCTCTGCTCAACAACTTTATGAGGCTAAACTTAAAGTAGATTCTATCAAGGCTCTAATCGACTCCAACCAAATCACTTTCGAAGACGCTATAGCCAGATATTCCGAAGACGATAGCAAAATAAATGGCGGTCTTATCATTAACCCTAACAACGCTTCGGCTACTTTTTCTTTGGACGCCTTAAATAGTACTATTAGTAATGTAGATAATGTAAATTTTGCTTCCATGAACGAAGGCGACTACACTTCTGCCGTACAGTTCAAAAGCGAACTTTCAAACGCTTATCGTCTTATCAAAGTAAAAAAGAAGGTTGCCGCTCATACGGTCAATATTACTGACGATTTCGACCGTTTGCAGAGTATGGCTTTGAATCAAAAACGTACCAATATAATACGTTCTTGGGCAGCAAAGACAATAAAGAAAACATATATCAAACTTAATGATAAATACGCTTCTTGCGACTTTACCTTAGATTGGAACAAAAAAGCCGTTAAGTAAGCTAAGTTTTTTGTAGAATAAAATAAAGAAATCATAACTAATGGATAAAGCACAACAATTACAAGAACTCTCCGCCAAATGCTCTTCCCTCAAAGAAGAGATAGGTAAAGTCGTTATCGGACAACACGATATAATAGACAAAGTACTTACTGCTATGTTTTGTGGAGGACATTGTTTGTTGACAGGTGTTCCAGGTTTGGCAAAGACTCTACTTGTTAAGACACTATCGCAAGCCATAGGTATAGACTTCAACCGTGTTCAATTTACCCCCGACCTTATGCCAAGCGATATAACAGGTACCGAGATATTATCGCAAGACAGACAGATGACTTTTGTCAAAGGTCCAGTATTTACTAATATCCTTCTTGCAGATGAAATCAACCGTACCTCCCCTAAGACACAGGCTGCCCTTTTGGAAGCGATGCAAGAACACAATATAACAGTTAGCGGACAGACCTATCAACTCGATGAGCCTTTCTTTGTACTTGCTACCCAGAACCCTATCGAGCAGGAAGGTACTTATCCATTGCCCGAAGCACAACTCGACCGTTTTATGTTTATGTTAGTTATGGACTACCCTTCTTTCGAAGAAGAGGTGCAGATACTAAAAACCACTACCACATCTTATTCTTATCAAGTACAGAAGATTATCTCCAAAGAGGATATCTTACAAATGCAGCAACTAATCCGTCAAATACCTGTTAGCGATAATGTATACAACTATACCGTATCGTTAGTCTCCAAGACAAGAGTGAATAATCCACAGAACGAAATTGCTAACAAATACTTAATGTGGGGTGCAGGTCCAAGAGCATGTCAATATATAATAGCAGGTAGCAAATGTTACGGAGCATTGCGAGGCAAATTCTCTCCAGATATAGAAGACGTTAAGGCAGTATGCAAAGACGTCCTAAGACATAGAATAATTCTTAACTATACTGCTCAAAGTGATCAACTCTCTACCGATGATATTATAGATAAATTAATAGAAAACAATTAATCATAAGGATAGAATTATGAAAAAACAAATATTTGTATTCGTCTGTTTATCTGTGTTGGTTCTAACAGCACAAGGGCAAAGGAAAAAGAAAGCCACTGCTCCACAATTTCCTGAGACTCTGGAAGCCTACATAGACTTCGACAAAGGCAACGCTTATTACACCCAAGATGGTCTTAACAAGTTGGATAGCATCTATTTGATTGCTTTCAACAAAGATAATAAACGTTTCTACAAGATGAGCATAACAGGATACGATGACGGAGACAGCGTTCAGGAACAGACCTCTCAACTGGCAAGAGATAGAGCAATTATGGTTTTCAACTATTTTGCTTCTCGTGAAGAGACACAATATATAATCAAACGCACACCTTCTTACAAGATTACTTCTTGTGCAGGCAAGGAAGATTATTATATCAAGTACAAGATGCCATTTGATTTTCACTGGATTAATATCCTTAACGCACCAAAAGGAACCTTACCCGAAGGAGTGGATTGTAGAGGCAAAGTTCGTGTCTATGTAGAGGAAGATCAAGAGGACTGTTTAGGCAAATTCTTCGATTATGATTTCCCAACCAAAGACACTACCATGAATGGTAACTATACTATCGTCAATATTCCAAAAGGTGCCATAGAATACATACATCATACTAAGGACACCCTTCAAAAAGATTACACGATAGAGTTTAAGGACGTAATGAGTTTTGATGCTTTGGCAGATAACTATTTCCTTGTGCCACACGATAAACAATTTATCATTAACGCAGGTTATATCATTATCAATCCTTCTGTTAAGCCAGATTACAATACTTGTCAAGGTAAAGACACCATACAACCTACAATAGAGTTGAGAGTATTTTTGGAGCCAAATCAAAGAAATAGTGGCTTAAAGTTCTATGCTAAGACCTATAAAGACAATGGAAAAGTTGTTTATAAGGCAATTAGTACCAAGAAGATAAAAGATAAGGAGAACGATGAGATGTGGTTGCAATGCTTTATCACTCCATTCCAATTCGATACTATTTTCTTAGGCAAGAAGATTGAGCAGAAAGATATGAATAAGTATTTCTATGTCGGCAAGAGCGAAGAACCTGGCAGTTTTGAGTGTATGGATGGTTGGTTAAAATGCTATAAGTTAGACAAGAAAGGACAGTATATTCTCAAAGACGATATGCAAGCCATCCTTCGCAAACCTAACGGCCGCCCATAATATTCATATCCCCCCACAATATACCAATAGGTCGCAACTTTCTCGTTACGACCTATTGTTTTTATCTACGATACTCTCTTATTGATTAATAAGTATCATGTTTTGTTTCAATAATTATTCGCTTACAGTCCATGGAAATACATATTTCATGCCTAGAATATTAAGAATAACAACCATACTATTACCCCATTCTCGTTCAATATTAATATAACCAGAAATAGATTCACCAGGATAAATAGTTGTTTTCTTTAGATAACCCTGATCCTTTACTTGTCTTTCTTGATCAAAAGCCATTGACCAGTCCATAATTGTGTTGCTAGTTAATAAATGTGTTTGATAAGCCGCGGCAGGATTATATGTTGTGGTGGTTGAAGTTGAAAAGCCATAAGTATTAGAATAAGTTGTACTTGTTGATGTTGAATATCCTGCAGTTGCTGCACTTAAACCTCCTGCTAGTGCCGTTAAAGCGATAGCCCAATTTTGTGATCTTTTTATCTTTTTTAGATATCTTTCAGCACTCCAAACTTCCAATTCTATTGTGTCACCCCAATCATCTACTAAAGTAGAAGAAATAGAGTCTGGGTCAAAAACAATCGGAAACATAGAATTGTTTTCTATTATTAGACCTATTTGATACCATTTTCCGTAATCTTTGACTTTTGTATTTGTCATGCCGACAAAAATACCATTTTTAATGTAATATGGCATCGTTAAACCATTTGTGTATTGGACTTTTTGTTCAGATAATTCAGGAGATTCCCAAATAGGAGAGTTATCACTAAGATGTAATTTGCTCACACAACCATCTTTATTCGAAATAGTATACCAATCATATTTAGGTTCTCCATTCTCAAGTTCTATTTGAGTTGCAGTAGTACCATCTTCGTTAAATTGTGTAAGAATCCCTTCGAATTTTCCATTATGTGCTTTTGCATATAGTTTAATAAGTCCATTCTCATAATACTCTATATGCTCTCCCTCTTCTTTACCATTAACAAAGAAACGCTTACTTTCCATTTGTTCGGATTTGTAGTAGGTTACACATTCTCCAACGAATACACTGTTTGCATCATCATACCTATCTATACTTTCATATTCCCCTTCTCCCTGTACTATTCCAGAAATGTAGTAATCTCTGAATAACTTTTTATATCCATCGTTATTGGATGTATCGATTACCCTATAGAAAGTGGCAAACGCTTTATTGTGTACACCTTTCCAATTTCTATCGTAATAAATTGTATCGAGGGAACTTTGTGCTATACTACCTAAGGATAGTATTAATACACTTACAAAAAAAATAATTGTCTTTTTCATCGCTTCATTAATATTTTCAACCACAAAAGTATAACAATTTTTTATCCTGGCAAAGAAAAAACCGAAATATTTTTCAAAAAATCAAAAAATTATAAGTTTTAGACACTTTGTTTTTGATCAAAAAGAGAAGAGATTAAGGAGGAGAAATGATTTATCTTTGTGGAGAGATTATATGTGGAGGCTATATAAATGGGTAATAAGAAGGAAGTGTTAGAGGATTAGAGGGAAGGGAAAGAGGGAAGGGAGGGATAAATTTCGTTTATTGAGAGAATTAGAGGGAGAGGAATATGGGAAAGAGGAGAGAATATGCACTTTTTTGAATAAAAAAAGCGAAAAAAGAGGGATAGAAAAAATAAAATTCGTAACTTTGCACTCAAAACAAAGTAAAAACATTTTTAACAAGACAAATAATATGAAGAAACTTACCAAAACAATTGCATTAGTAACAATTGCGTTATTATTAGGTAGCAATCTTTTCGCTCAACAAGGCGATTGGGCAGGAAAAGTAAAGTACACATTAGCTTGGAAGGGTAATGTACCACAAGGTGTTCCTCAATCGTTCGAGACCAAAGTCTATAAGAATTTGGAAGGTACAGAGTTTACTACTTATATAATGATGGGTGGCTTGATGCAGACGATTAACAATTCTAATAACCTAACTACTACATATATGTTAGACTTCTCTATGTTCCCAGATGAAGGAGCCACAGAAGGTATGTCTGGTAAATGGTATTTCAAGGACAAGATGGATATAGAGAAAGTAAAAGAAGGTACTAAGTACGAATACACAGGCAATAAGAAAGAGATAGCAGGTGTTGAGTGCGAAGAGGTTAAAGTTACTTTCAGTAGTGAAGGAGAGAGCCGTAGCGAGACAATATGGGTAACCAAAGCCTTAGGACCAAAGGTTTGTATGACTTACTATCCTGGTTTGGACGCATTCCCAATGGAGTTCCCAATAGATATCACAAAAGAGATATCAGTAACCTTTACAGTTGCCGAGTTGCAAAAAGGAAAGGTATCACAAGCAGAACTATTATTAGAATCTGGTTATGAGGAAATCACCAAAGAGGACTTCCAAGATTGGATGAAAAGATTAGGTACTGCATCTGAAGAAGGTGGTGCACAAGGTGCTGGTGATGACGATATGTAGTATATTTAATTCATGAAGAAGGCTAAAAAGAAATCAACTACATTAAAAAAAGATACGCAAAAACAAGAAGAGAACGTTTTCACAATGATTAAACAAGGATTTAAGAGTCCGCAGTTTCCATTGGTTGTAGGCGTTTTCTTCTTTTTATTGGCTGTTTTTTGTTTTGTATCTTTCGTTTCATTCTTCTATTCTACAATTGTTGATTACGAGAGTATGAAGAATCTCTCTGCTTTTGACCTATTGTCAGGGGTTCAGAGTATCGGCAATTGGGGTGGAAGTATTGGAGCGTGTATCTCCTATTTTCTAATAACTAAGACGTTTGGTTTTGGAGCGTTTGGATTTCTGATTTTGATTGTCTTGTTTTCTTTAAGACTATTCAAGGTAGAGAATCAATTATTCTCCAAATGGGTTGTAGCCACTTTGGTTATAATGCTTTGGACGTCTTGTGCGATAGGATATGTTGTAGTTGCTTTCGAAGCGGAGAATTTGGAATATTTCGCAGGCGTTGTCGGCGTAAGTCTTAACCAAGTTCTAAGCAGTCTATTAGGCAAGATAGGTTGTGGTATAGTGTTGTTGGCTTTTACGATAACTATACCTATGCTTTTGTTCGGCGTTAAATATCTATGGGTTAGAAAAGTAGTAGAGGATATAACTAAGCCAAGACAAAAAGAAACGACTTCTAAGCAAGAACAGACGGAAGAAACAAAAGACAAAGAAGAGAAAAAAACAAAAGAAAAGAATAAAGCGAAGAAGGAAAAAGAAGATACTATCCTTACGCCACAACCGCAAATAGATACCAAACCCACAGAAGAAGACAAAAAACAATTAGAGGAACTTATTAGACGTTCGCAACAAAGAGAAGAAGAACAGCAAGAGACCGTAAGATTAGGCAATCAAACAGAAGAGATAAGGAAAGAAGAAAAAACAAAAATAGAGACCAATCAGAATAATACCGTTGCAACACAGCCAATAAACCTAAATCCAGCGGACGAAAGTGTAGAGGATTCGGATATTCCTTTCACCATTACACAACAAGCAGAGGATATGGAGGCAGAGGATTCGGATACCTTAGTAAATGATGAGGTAGAGAGAACACATTATACTATTGACACTCCATACGATCCTCATTTGGAGTTATCTAACTATCAATTCCCAAGTACTGATTTTCTTATCGACTATGATAAGAACAATACGGTAATGTCCGAGAGCGAGTTAGTGGCTAACAAGAATCGTATTGTGCAGACGTTGTCGAATTATAAGATAGAGATTTCGTCTATTCAGGCAACAGTCGGACCAACGGTAACTTTGTACGAGATCATACCTGCACCAGGTATTCGTATATCTAAGATTAAGTCTTTGGAAGACGATATTGCTTTGAGTCTGTCGGCTTTGGGTATTCGTATTGTCGCCCCTATTCCAGGTAGAGGTACGATAGGTATAGAGGTTCCTAACTCCAAACCGCAGGTTGTGTCTATGAAATCTATGTTAGAGTGCAATGCTTTCTTAGACAATAAATACGAGTTGCCTGTTGCTATCGGTAAACGTATTGACAACACGCCTTACGTTGCTGATTTGGCTAAGATGCCACACTTACTTATGGCAGGAGCCACAGGACAAGGTAAGTCAGTAGGATTGAATGCCATTATATCGTCCCTTTTGTATAAGAAACACCCATGTGATTTGAAATTTATTTTCGTAGACCCTAAGAAAGTTGAGTTGTCTTTGTATTCCAAGTTAGAGAAACACTATTTAGCCAAAGTACCTAACGGCAAGAGTGCAGTTATAACGGACGTCAAGGACGTTGTCTATACTTTGCGTTCATTGTGTCAGTTGATGGATACAAGATACGAACTATTAAAGGACGCAGGTTGCAAAAAGATTACTGAATACAATAAGAAATTCATAGCCAGAAAACTTAATCCACTAAGCGGACATCAATATATGCCTTATATTGTATTGATTATAGATGAGTTCGCTGATTTGATTATGACGGCAGGTAAAGAGATAGAGAAACCTATTTGTCGTTTGGCACAGTTAGCAAGAGCGGTTGGAATACACCTAATCATTGCTACTCAAAGGCCAAGTGTTAATATCATAACTGGTACTATTAAGGCCAACTTCCCTGCTCGTGCTGCTTTCAAGGTTAGTTCGCTTATGGACTCTCGTACAATACTTGACACCAAGGGTGCAGAGCAGTTGGTAGGTAGAGGAGATATGTTGATAAGCAACGGCGGACCGCTTGTAAGACTACAATGTGCCTTGATAGATACCGAAGAGATAGAGCAAGTAGTTGATTTTATTTCCGATCAGCAAGGTTTCTCTGAATGTTTCTTATTGCCTGAGGTCGTAGAAGATTCAGACGAAGACGGAGGAGAGAAGAAGAGTTTGGACGATGGCAAGATAGACAACAAATTCGAGGAAGCCGCTCGTTTAATTGTTATGACTCAGCAAGGCAGTACTTCGATGCTTCAACGTAAGTTGGCTTTGGGTTATAACAGAGCCGGAAGGGTTATGGACCAATTAGAGAGTGCCGGTATTGTAGGACCATTTAGGGGTAGCAAAGCACGTGATGTCTTAGTTAGCACAGAAGAAGAGTTGAATGAAATACTTGCTAATGTATTGAATAAATAAGATAATGGAATATTTTTTGCAAATACTCCCGTAGGACATAATAAATATATAGTTATGAAAAGGATATTATCGATAATAGTAGCAATAATTATTTCTGTTGTTTGTTTTTCTCAAACCGAGATTCGCAACGGCGTAGTTATTGACAAAGGGGCACAGAAAATAGTAGAGAAAGTCATTGCTCAAATCAAAAAAGACACCCCTTTCTCATTTTCTTTTACATATAATATAAAGGAAGGACATACCAAACAGCAAGGCAAAGGTACTTTTCTTAGCAATAACGCCAAATATACTATCTCATGCGATGCCCTTAACCAATTCTCTGACGGCAAGACCGTATGGAATTATAACAAGAAGGCTAACGAAGTGGAGGTTATGGACATTGAGGACGACAACACGATGTTCAATTTCGTTAAGATTATCAATAACTCCGTTAAGAACTTCCGTCCTAAACTTATTCGTCAGGAAACTTTCAACAAAGTCAAATGCAATATCATTGACCTAACTCCTATGAAAAACACGCAGATAAGTAAGATCCGTCTTTATTCCTCTACGGCGAATAACCGCATACAAAAAATAGAGATGTCTACTTATTCGGGCAATAAATATACATACACTTTTACCAATTACACTGCTAATAAGAAGGTTAGCGATAAGGACTTTGTCTTTGATAGCAAGCAGCACCCTAAGGTAAAAGTTGTGGATCTAAGATAATGATAATTTATAGATAATAGTAGAGATGAGAGTGAGAAGACTATTTTTAATAGTAATAAGTTTAGTAGTTATGACAAGCATTAATGTAAGATCTCAAGAGGCAAAGGACTTTCGTCAGCCTTATCCGTTAGGAGAAAAGAATGATGCCTTTGCACAGTATTTTATAGGACAAAGTTATCTTGCCCCTATTAGTAAGGAAAATAGTCTTAACGTACCTATGCACAATGTTACCTTCGAGCCTTCATGCCGTAACAATTGGCACAAACATAATGGCGGACAAATCCTTATTGCCACCGCAGGAGTAGGTTATTATCAGCAAAGAGGAGAGACTGCACGCCGACTCTATCCTGGTGATGTTGTGGAGATCGCCCCTAATGTAGAGCATTGGCACGGTGCAGCCCCTGATGAGTGGTTCGCACATATATCTATATCTTGTAACCCTACAACTGCACCTGGTACAACTTGGTTAGAAAGGGTCGAAGATAAGCAATACTTGGAGGCTTGCGAACAATCAAAGAACGTTTATAGCGAACAAAACTCCGCCTTAACTAATCGTCAACAGGCTATCGTAAGTGTTGGCAATTATACCGCACAAGGCAATTTGTTTATGTTGAAAAAAGCCTTAGTGAATGCTTTGGAAAACAATCTAACTACTAACGAAATCAAAGACTTGCTTACTCAGGCTTACGCTTATTGCGGATTCCCTCGTTCCCTAAGGGCTATCTCTACTTTCGAGCAGGTGCTTAACGAGAGAAAAGCACAAGGCATAAAGGATATAGAAGGAAAGCAAGCGACCCCTATCAATAATAACGACAACAAATACCTACGAGGTGCCACAATATTAGAGCAATTGACAGGCGTTAGCAAGGACGCTCCAAAGGGTTCAACACTTCTGTTCGACCCCGAAATAGATACCTTCCTAAAAGAGCATCTTTTCTGCGATATCTTTGAAAGAGACGTACTTGCGTACAAAGACAGAGAGTTGTTTACCGTTAGTCTTTTGTCTGCTTTGGGAGGCGTGGAGCCGATGGCTAAATCCCATATCTCAATGTGCTTACATATAGGCCTTACCAAACAACAAATCAACGCCTTATTGAATATAACCGAGACTAATGTCGGCAAATTCTACACCGATCCTGTTCGAAAGTTTTGCAGTGATTTATTAGACTAAAAAAGGTACTGATAACAAAGTATATAGCAATATTAATTGGAAAGATTTAACCGAGATGACAATAGAAGAAACGATTAAAGATTTTGGAATGCGTGTTCAAGATCTATGGAGGTGTCTTTGACATCGCCAACAAAGAGACGATAATAGCCGAAAAACAAACCATAACCGAACAGCCAAACTTCTGGGACGACTCCAAAGGGGCAGAAAAACTCCTTAAAGAGATTTCGTCCCTAAAAGACGTTGTGGAGGAATACAAGAAGGTGAGTACAGCCTTTGATGATCTGAAAGTATTGAAAGAATTTGTTGATAACAGCGAAGCAACCGCAGAGGAGTTTGAACAAGAAGCAGATAAAGTCCGCACCTTGATTGAGAATCTTGAGTTTAAGAAGATGTTAGGATCCGAGGAAGACCGTTTGGACGCCATCTTGACCATCAACTCCGGAGCCGGTGGCACAGAGAGTTGCGATTGGGTCTCGATGCTTATGCGTATGTATATTCGTTGGGGTGAGAGACA
Source organism: Erysipelotrichaceae bacterium (assembly GCA_963588535.1). GTDB lineage: Bacteria > Bacteroidota > Bacteroidia > Bacteroidales > P3 > Scybalousia_A. The sequence goes on from CAVAII010000189.1 coordinate 25,897, forward strand.
TGGTTATAAGGTTGAGGTCATCTCTTCGCAAGAGGGCGATGTGGCAGGCTACAAGAATGTTACCTTGGAAATCAACGGCAAGTATTGCTATGGTTACCTTAAAGGCGAGAATGGAGTGCATCGTTTGGTGCGTTTGTCGCCTTTCGATGCGGCTAACAAGCGACACACTTCGTTTGCCTCGGTTTATGCTTACCCTGTGATTGACGACAACATAGAGATAACTATCAATCCTGCTGATATAGAGTGGGAAACCTTTCGTTCGTCTGGTCCCGGTGGGCAGAATGTCAACAAGGTTGAGACGGCAGTTCGTTTGCATTACAAGCCCGATAACATAATCATCGAATGCCAACAGACCCGTAGTCAGTTGCAGAATCGTGAGAAGGCTTTGCAGATGTTGCGTTCGCAGTTGTACGAGAAGGAGTTGAGAAAGAAGCAAGAGAAGATGGCAGAGATTGAGGCAGGTAAGAAAAGGGTAGAATGGGGCAGTCAGATCCGTTCGTATGTCTTGCATCCGTATCACATGGTTAAGGATTTAAGAACATCATACGAGACTTCCGACACTTCTGGCGTTTTGGACGGCGATTTAGACGACATGATCAAATCCTACCTTATGCAATTCGGTGGTTAGGGTTTTACCTTCTTGTTGCCACTCTTCGTCTTGCGGTTGCCACTAGGGAGATGAATTTTGCCACTCCTTATCTTATCACCAAAAAAATGGG
>CAVAII010000190.1:0-3064 GCA_963588535.1 Erysipelotrichaceae bacterium
GTTTTATTCTTTTTCTCTTGTTTTATTCTTTTTCTCTTGTTTTATTCTTTTTCTCGTCTTATATTCTCTTTTTCTCGTCTTATATTCTCTTTCTCTTGCCTTATATTCTCTTTTTCTCGTCTTATATTCTCTTTCTCTCGTCTTATATTCTCTTTCTCTTGCCTTACTTTCTTTCTCGTCTTATATTCTCTTTTTCTTGTCTTATTCCCTCTTTCTTATTCCTTCTCTTTTTCTTGTTTTCCTTTACTCTCTCGTTGCCACCCTTCACCCTCTCGTTGCCACTCCCCACTATATTTTTGCCACTCCTCATATTAACATCAAAAAAATGGGATTTTTCCATCAAAAAAATGGGATTTTTTTACTAAAAAAATGGGATTTTTCTGGTGATAAAGTAAGGAGTGGCAAAATTCTTCTCCCTTCTGGCAAGATTTCCCTCCCTTGTGGCAAAGTTTTCATTGATATCTATGAGAAATTCCTTAATATCTGTGAAAAAAATCTTCGTGGCAATGAGAATTTGGTGGCTATTTGGGGATTTTAGATGAATTATTGTGAAATTTGTTTTGTTTCTAAATGGAATGATATCAGTTGGTTATGGAAAAAGAATAAATAAAAATGCGATTTTCTTAAGAAAAAATTTCGCTATTTCAAATATCTGTTATATTTTTGCAGTGTATTACTACACTAATACACAAAAGAAGATTTCTTTTTTTCTTTCTTGTTTCTTAGGTAGTAATTCGAAAGAAAAATAGAAAAGAGATAACAGATTAGAATGCAATTCGACAGAAAAATAGAAAAGAGATAACAGATTAGAATGCAATTCGACAGAAAAGAATAAGTAAACAAAACTGAATAAACAATACAAAGATGAAAAAGACGGTAATAATATTTGTGATGATGCTTAATGTAATGGTGCTATATGCACAAAACATTACAATAAAAGGAGTAGTCGTGGATAAGAACACAGAAGAAAAACTCTCCTTTGCTAATGTTATGCAGATGAGCGATAGTTCCGCCTCGGCAAAACTTATATGCGGTACGACAAGCAATGAAAAAGGCGAGTTTGCTTTGGAAGTAAAACAAAAAGATGTAGTCTTGAAGGTGAATTTCTTAGGTTACAAAGATGTCTTTTTAGCAGTTAATCAAAGATTATACCCAATCAAGAACCAGACTATTGATCTCGGTACGATATACTTAGAAACTGATGCTAAGTCCTTAGGCGAAGTCTCCATTATCGGCAAACAGACGAGAATAGAGATGAACCAAGACAAGATAGTAATGAATGTAGATGACGGAGTATCGGCAACGAGTGCCAATGTGTTTGAGATGCTCCGCAAAGTGCCTGGCGTTGTGATAGACAAAGACGAGAATATTACCCTGCAAGGACAAAGTAATGTCTTGTTTCAGTTCGATGGTAGAGATATCCGCATACCTTATTCGGGTATGAAGTCTATCCTGAAAGGTATGTCGCCTAATATGGTAGAGAAGATAGAGACTATTACCAACCCTTCGTCCAAATATGAGGCAGAAGGTACAGCAGGTATTATCAATATCGTTATGGCAAAGGAGAAGACAAGTGGTTTCTCGGGCGATGCTCATTCGTGGAGCGGTATCAACGAAGATTTTAAGAACAATACAGGCGTTAGTCTTAATTGGGTTACTAATCGTTGGACTATCTCATCGGGCTTGAGTGCTACAAGGTTTGCTTCTCGTACTATGACGCAAATGGATCAATATATCTGGGGCTTTGGGTCGGATACCTCTCGCATACACTCGGACGAGACGATAACGAAAAACAATTTCACAGGTTTGAATTTCAACCTTTCGGCAGATTATAAGGTTAATAACAATTCTTCCTTTGGGGCGATGTTTAGTTTTGACCGCAACTGGATAAAAACGCCAGACAGCCCTCTACAACTAATGCAGATCTCCAAAAGTCCTTACACTACAATAGACTCTTCTTACGCTATGCTGAATGATAATGATTTGGCGTCAAGTAATTTTATGGGTAGTCTGTATTTCAACAAACGTTTGGACACTATCGGTGGACAGTATACTATATCTTTTGACTATAATCATAATATTGGCGATCAGACTTCTACTTCTAACAACTATTATTACAGAGGTTTACAAGAGATACTTCAAAGACAAGAGAACTTATTCAACGATGGCGACAATAAATACGATGCTTATTCCTTGAAAGTGGATGTTGTTAAGCCTTTTAACTCACAATATAGCATAGAGTTTGGAGCAAAGACACGTTTGGCTATAGTTGATAATGATTTCTCGGCAACAATCAACGATGTTTTGGACAAAAATCGTACTCAAGCCTTCAAATACAAAGAGAATGTATCGGCAGCATACGTTAGTTTCTCGGATAAGATGACCGAGAAGTTCTCTTTCCGCATTGGTTTAAGGGCAGAACATACCTATACTTCGTTTGATTTGCGTACGACTAACGAGAATTATGATAACTCCTACTTTTCTTTCTTCCCTTCCTTAACCCTTAATCAGAGAATCGGCAAAATGGACAACCTTTCTTTGTCTTATACCTATCGTATCTCACGACCTGACTACAACTCACTAAATCCTTTTGTTACCAAACTATCGGATTATCAGTATTCAACGGGTAACCCTTATCTTGACCCAGAATATACGCATAAGGTGTCATTGAATTACGCTTTTCACTACTTAGTTTTCCTTACGGCATCGTATGGATACACTAATAATCAAATAAATCAAACGGCTATGGCTAATACCTCCACTTTGGCCATAACACAGAAACCTTATAACAATGGTTATTCGCAAGACTTCAATATCGGCCTTTCGTCTATGTTGCCATTAGGTCCTGTGGAATGGACTCTATGGCTGCAAGGTGCGTATCAGCAAGCCAAATGCGATGATAGTTATCTACAAGTAGATTTATCACGATTCTCTTTTATGACTTGGCAGTCGTTGGCAGTGGATTTCTTCTTTAAGACTAAGTTGTCTGTCTCTTGTTTCTACTCAACACGTGGCGTACAGATGGGAGGAGAATACGATGGTATGCTAATGTTGTCGGCAAACC
>CAVAII010000191.1:0-12210 GCA_963588535.1 Erysipelotrichaceae bacterium
ACTTTTTTCCATCGAAATTGATAATTGTTTGTAAAAAATGAGTAATTTTGCAAAAGGAAAATACAAAATACACACTTTTGGGGGACACTACCTACTACCAACAGAGGAGACGGAAATAAATAAGTTAGTATATCAATTATACGACTTAACTCCAAAACAAATTAAAATAATAGAAGAATCATAATCTATATAATAAATAGCAATGAAAGCAATGAAAGAGACTAATCTTGAGGACTTATATCTCTCGATAGAGATGTTAAAGAGGGTTGGCATAGATATGCCTGAGGGAGTATTAAAACAAGTGGAAAAGTTGGAAAATCAACTAATCAGTAAGGAAGTAGTGCCAATAATACACAGCAATATTGAGCCTCCACTTAGGCAGATAGGCCGTGAAATAACACTTGTGTTGGATTATCATCCCGACAAACCTATATCGATACGTATTGCACGCAAAAGCGATTTAAGTGATTTAAGTACCTTGGACGAAACAACGAATAAAAAAAGACGTTCGTCAAAAAAATAAAACGTCGTTTTATCCGAACAATTGGTCGAATCATTCTGATGAATGGTCGAAACATTTTTTTATTTCGCCGTAAAAATTCAGGGGAATGGTCGTGAGATTTTGGGGAATGGTCGTGAGATTGAAATGATATAAAGGGAAAGGAAAAAGAACACCCACCCTATTCTACTTTGGAGGGTAGAACAAAGGGGTGGGTAGTCTAAGGTGAATTATCTAAATTCTATTTGTTTACTTGGAATTTAGTAACGCCGTTTTTGATAAAGTCAACGATTTGACGAGCGGCTGCTAAGCCAGCGTTGATATTTGCTTCTTTGGTTTGAGCACCCATTTTCTTAGGTGTAGCAAAGTAACGAGGAGCAAATTTCTTCAATTCTTCGTCATTAGTTGGAGCTATATCAGTTATGTATTTGAAGTCTTCTCTTTCGGAAAGCATCTTAACCATATCAGCTTCGTTGATAACCTCTTTACGAGCGGTGTTGATTAGGCAAGCACCTTTAGGCATCTTAGAAAGCAACTCATAGTTGATAGAGTTTTTGGTTTGGTCATTAGCAGGGATATGAAGAGATACGTAGTCGCAAGAAGAGTACAAATCGTTGATATCTTTAGCTACTTTAACGCCGTCTTTCTCTATATTCTCAGCAGGAACGAATGGGTCAAGAGCCATAACTTCCATACCTAATGCTTTGGCTTTCATACCAACCAAACGACCTACGTGACCGTAAGCTTGGATACCAAGTTTTTTGCCTTGAAGTTCTGTACCAGCAACTGGGGTAAACATAGTACGAGCCATATAAACCATAAAGCCTATTGCTAACTCGGCAACGGCGTTAGAGTTTTGTCCAGGGGTATTCATAGCTACGATACCTTTGGCTGTACAAGCTGCTAAGTCAAGGTTATCGAAACCAGCACCTGCTCTAACTACTATTTTAAGTTTTTTAGCGTGGTCGATAACTTCTTTAGTTACTTTGTCTGAGCGAACTATTAGGGCGTCAGCATCTTCGACTGCTTTGTAAAGGTCGTCAACGGAAGTATATTTTTCTAATAAAGCAACTTCGAAACCTGCTTTTTCTATTATCTCTCTGATACCATCAACAGCTACCTTTGCAAAAGGTTTTTCTGTTGCAATCAAAACTTTTGTCATTTCTTTTATTGGTTATTTTTATGGTTAACATATAGTCAAGAACTTTTGCTTTTTGGGGGCAAAGTAATTGACTATATGTTTATTAATTTATGTACAAGGAATTATGCGTTTTTCTTTTCGAATTCTTTCATGCAGTCTACCAATGCTTGAACGTCTTCTAACTCGCAAGCGTTGTAAAGAGATGCTCTGAAACCGCCAACAGAACGGTGTCCTTTGATACCAACCATACCGTTAGCCTTAGCGAACTCTAAGAATTCTTTTTCTTTGTCTTCGTAACCTTTAGCCATAACGAAGCAAACGTTCATCAAAGAGCGGTCTTCTTTCTCGGTAGTACCAACGAACATCTTGTTACGATCTATTTCACCGTAAAGAAGGTCAGCTTTTTGTTGATTACGTTTTTGTATCCACTCAACGCCGCCGTTTTCTTTCAACCATTTCAAAGTCTCGTGCATAACGAAGATAGAGATTACAGGAGGAGTGTTGAACATAGAGCCTTTCTCGATATGAGTTCTGTAGTCTACCATAGTAGGCAATACAGGAAGGTTCTTTCTGTCAGTTATCTTACCAAGAACATCTTCTCTAACGATAACGAAAGTAACACCAGCAGGGCCAACGTTCTTTTGAGCACCACCGTAGATAAGAGCGTATTTGGTAACGTCTACAGGACGAGACATGATATCAGAAGACATATCAGCAACCAAGTTGATAGGGCAATCCATATCGTATTTGATCTCTGTACCGTAGATAGTGTTGTTAGTAGTTATGTGGAAATAGTCAGCGTCTGTAGGTATTTCGTAGTTCTTAGGGATATAAGTGTAGTTTTTATCCTCAGAAGAAGCAACGATAACAGTCTCGCCGAACAATTTAGCTTCTTTAGATGCTTTCTTAGCCCAAACGCCTGTTTGAAGGTAAGCTGCTTTCTTGTTAAGAAGGTTAGCAGGAACAGTAAAGAATTGAGTAGAAGCACCACCGCCTAAGAATAATATTTTGTAGTTCTCAGGTATGTGTAACAAATCTCTCCACAATTGAACTGTTTCGTCCATTATTCTCTCCCAACCAGGAGTACGGTGAGAAATCTCTAATACGCCAACGCCAGTATTATCAAAGTTCTCGATAGCTTTTCTTGTAGCCTCAGTGGCTTGTTTTGGTAAAACGCAAGGACCTGCGTTAAAGATATGTACTTTTGCCATTTTTGCTTTTTATTTTTAAATGTTATTTATTTTATTTCTTAATGAGAATGTACAAGTAGTAAATTCTCTATTTTTATCGTTTGCAAATTTATTACTTTTTTTTGATATGCACACAAAAAAACGTAAAAATCTTTTATTTTGTGTCTAAATCTTTCCTAAATAGCGATATTTTGTTGTGCTAATCTTATTGTCTAACATAGTTCCAACGAGGGCATTCGCCACATTTGGATTTTCTGTACGATGAACAAGACAATAGGCAAGTACTTAGCACTATTGCTATCATTAGGAGTGTTATTATTTTTTTCTTTTTCATTTCTCTACTATTATTTTCTTTATTATGTAATCGCCTTTATGGTATATACGGACAAAATAAACGCCGTTAGTTAGATTGCTTACGTCTATGTTAAGGTGAGTGTCCAAGGAGGAAAGTTTCTGAGAGTAAAGGGTGCGACCTAATCTGTCTAAGATTGTAAGGACGGCGTTAGGGAGGGAGTAAGGAAGGGAGATAGAGAGGTTGTTGGCGACAGGGTTAGGATAGATAGTAAGGCTGAGGGGTTGGTTGTTAAGGGTGTTTAGACTAACGGTGTTGTCTAAGCCTTTTAGTCCTGTGCAGTTGTAGCCGTGTGGGTCAAGCCAAGATTTTAGGTCGTTAAAGGTAACATCGAATCTGCCGTACCAGTCTACTTTGTGGTCATCTTCGGCATAACAAGAGGACTCGCCACCTGATAGAGTGCCTATGATTCTTTGGTCTGAGTTAAAGAGGGCACTACCAGAGGAACCGCCTTCGGTAACGCCGTAGCCATTAGTGGTTTGTTTCCAAAGAACCATTATATGAGTATCATAATCCCAGACGCCTTCGTCATAGCCGATGTTTTGTATTTTGCCGTCTACGGTAGATATCTTCTTAACGTCTCCAGAGGGGTGATGAATACCAACGCAGTTGCTGAAATTGTCTGTACTACGTGTCCAACCAGCCCAATAGGCGTTGATGCTTTTTGGGATAGAGTTATTGATTTGTAATAGCATATAATCGGAATCCCCTTCGCCGTACTTGTCGCCGTAGGCTAAGACTTTGCAGCCTGTAAGGGAGGAATAGGTAGGCTCTTTTGTAGAGTTCTTACAAGAGGATGTCTCGTAGTTGAAATAGAAAACGGTTTGGCGAGCGTATTTCATATTCTGAATACCTTCTATGCAATGGGCGGCAGTAAGGACGTAAGGAGTATAGTCGTTGTTAGTGTTGTTGATAAGAGTACCTGTACACCAAGCCGACTCGTATGAGGAATAAGGTATAAGGAGTCGAACAACAGAACGCTGAACAAGACGGAAGTTATCCCCTTCTGAGCAATTGACGTTAACGTTACAAGACTCTGATCCACGATAGTCTTTTTGTGGAATGTCTTGGTCTTCATTTTGTAGTTTTTCTTGTTCGAAGTTAATAACGTCTCTATAGAAATAACCTATCTTTTCTATCATTAGTCTAACAAAAGGTCTTTGCGTAGTTGGGCAGTCTAACTCTATAATCATCTCCTCGCCATAGACGTAGTCGGTAGCAAAGTAGCCGTCTTGGGAGTTGTTATCGGCGGTAAAGGCTCCTAAACACTTGGTCTTGTCCGTATTCCATAGGTATAACTCACAACCTTCGGGGAGATAGAAGTTATTAGAATATAGGTTAAGGGCTAACGCTCCTTCGGCTTTTATCCTTAATAGGTAGATATCGTTAGAAGGGGTCTTGATACGTTTGGCTTTGTCGAAAAAGTCTTCTTCTACGGAGATAAGATAAGCACAAGTCTGCGGTTTGAAAGGTATATCGGAGTCTTGTTTTTCTAATGCCGCAATATTAGGGGCGTCTATAAAGAGGGTGTTGTCGGAATTAAAGGTTAGGTTAGGGAGCGAAAATGACTGAGGTATTTGAAAGGTTGAGATTTGTGCGTGTGTCAGTCCAACAAATTGTAATAGACAGATAACTATAAGACAGAATTTTTTCATTTTGTTTGGATATTGTTTAAGGGGTTAGACGATTTATTAGCAAGAGATAATAAGTCAGCGTGAATTTTACGAATCTGCGGTAAGCATAGTTTTATGTTATCATTAATAATAATGTAGTCGCTAAGACGGTTTTTCTCTTCTATTGAGAGTTGATTATTCATTCTCTCGTAGATTTTTTCTTTGGTGGTGTTGTCTCGTTTCTCTACTCTTTCGATTATTAGGTTTATGGGGGTAGAGACGTTTATTATCTTATCAAATAGGGTGTTCCATTTGGTTTCGAATATTATTGCACTCTCCATTATAACGTATGGGGATTTTTGTTGGAGAGCCCAGTGCATAAAGTCCTCTTGTACTAAGGGGTGAATAAGATTGTTTAGTTTATTTAGTTCGTTTTTGTCGGTAAAGACGAGGTTTGCTAATTTTTGTTTGTCTAAGAGGTTGTTAGTAAATACTTGGGAACCGAACAAATCTTTTATTTTTTGGATTATTTCTGCTTTTTGGTATAGTTTTTTGGCTTCTGTGTCGGAGAAATAGACATCTATGCCAAGGTGTTGAAATACTTGTGCTATCAAAGTCTTTCCGCTACCAATCGAACCTGTAAGTCCTACTATTAAGGGGTGATTTGCTTGCATTAGTATCTAAAAAATATTTGTTATTTGAATAATATATACTCAACCTTTTGCGGATATACGCTTACTACTCGTACATAGTCAGGGATACCGCTTACGTTTACTTTCAGTCTATCGCTTGAGGCCATATTCTCATCAGAACAAAGGACGAAGGCGTTGAATTGTTTCTCGTTGATTTTGGTAAAATCCTTGATAGCAACTCTATATCTTAGTTTGACTTGTTTTGGAAATACTTTTATGTTACGATAATTCTCGTAGCGGACAACGGATATGGGTAGCATTGCTACGTTCTCTGTGTATTTCTCTACATGTATTCTAATAGGGACGCTGTTTAGTCGGTAGGTTATGCCACCTTCTAAGTCCAAGTCCAAAGGCACGATAAAGATACCGCTTCTGTCTATGTTCTCGTATGTTATGGCTTTGGTCTTAACGCTATTGATTTTCTCTATCTGGGATTTTTGTCCTTCGATTACTACCTCGGGCATTATGATCTCAGGATCTGTGTATAGTTCGTAAGGTTTCTTACATTTGAATTTAGTTTGGTTTATAACTTTTACTTTCTTCGAATAGACTTTTGTCCAACTTAGGTCTATGGTCGGTGGAGTTATGGAGATATCCACTCCCCTATAACCTAATTTGTCGGAGATTTGATTTCTTAGTAGCGAGGACATTATCTTGGCTTTACCTTTGGAGAGGTCGATATTTAGTTTGTCCACGTCTATATCAATAGTTTGCTTATCGAAATTGGAGTTACGGAAAAGGTATTCAAATCCGTTTGCCTTAACGCCTACGGTTATAACGCTGTCTATAGTAAAGTATTCGACTTTGTGTTCGCTGTCTATAAATCTTATTGTATAGGTTATGTTGTGTTGATAATTGCCTCCGTAGGTTATAAACAACCATAGAAAAAGACTAACACACAAGCAGATAATAAAACTATTTATCTGCCTGTGTCGAAGAAAGAATGCGATTATTTTCAAAAAAAATTGTTTCATAAACTCAAAACGAAATTAAAGTTTATGATTTTTTTCGTTTTCTATCGCTCTTATTTCTTGCTATCGTCGTTAGCAACTTGATTATTAGCCATTGGGGTCATAGAAATAGAAGTTTTTTCCATCTCTATTACAACGTCATGAGCAATCTCTATCATAACAGTATTTTGTTTTACCTCTTTGATTTTGCCATGAAGACCGCTAATGGTCATAATTTGTTGTCCTTTTTGCAATTGTTCTCTAAACTTTTTCTCTTCTTTTTGTCTCTTTGATTGTGGACGTATCATAAAGAAGTAGAAGATAACTATCATCAATACAATCATTAGCATCAATGATCCGCCACCATTACCGCCTTGTGCATTTTGTCCGCCTGCAACTAGCATTACGCTTAAGATATCCATATTCTCTAAGGTTTTTAGTTTGTTTGTTTATAAATCTATTTTCTGTTTTGTTTCTTTTTCTGTTTGTATCACTTCTTATCTAAATAATATCAGTAATCGTTAAATTCTTTTCAGTATTCAGTAAATTCTTTTCAGTATTCGTTAAATTCTTTTCAGTACTTATCAGAATAATATTAGAAGTTATTAGAATATTGTCAAAAGTTATTCGGATAAGATGTGATATTATTTTCTTTTATCTAACATCTGCCACAATCTTTAGGATATGTCTTGGAGGGTCTGTATTAGATAGTACGGTTATTTGTTTTTGTACTCTCATACCCTTGCTACCCTTAGAGTCGTATGTAACAGAGATAGTACCCTCCTGCCCAGATTTAATCTCGTTATGAGGATAATCGGCAACCGTACAACCGCAGTTAGCACTAACATCGGATATAACCAAATCGTGTTTGCCTGTGTTCTTGAATTTGAAACTACCTGTTACTTTCTCGCCGTCATTAATGGTGTGAAAGTCTAAGATATCGTTCTCAAATTTGATTACTGCCTTGTTCTCCACTACGCTTAGAGGTATATCTTCTTTGTTCTTTTTGGTACAAGAAAGGAAAGATACACCAACCATTGTAGCAAATAATATTATGACTAATCTTCTCATTGTTCTATTTTGGTATTTATCGAAGAATAAGCGTCTTTGTTCTCTTCTGTGGTCTCAAAAAAGAGCATTTGGTCGTCTTCTTTCTTATGAATCTTGTTTTCGATTCTTAGATCTGTAATGATTCTGTCCAAGACTCCATTAACAAACAATCGACTCTTCTCTGTAGAGAACTCTTTTGCTAATTCTATATATTCATCTAAGGTAACACGCAAAGGAATTGAAGGACAATAAGTAAATTCCGAGATAGCCATCTTAATAATAAGGATATCAATGTATGCTATTCTGTCTTTGTCCCAATTTTCGCTACGTTTGTCTATGTATTTGTCGTAATCTTTGAAATGAGCGATAGTGTTGTTGAATAGATTGTGGATAAAGTCCTTATCACTTTCGTCAGCGTCTTTATCGGATCTATCAAAAGGGAAAGGTAATGACTTTTGAGGAGAGTCTTCCTCGTTCCAAGTCTTAAGGAATTGTAGAGTAGTCTGACAAACATAGTCATAATCACAATCCCAAGTAAATCCCTTTTCACTAATCAACTCATAAAGATTCTCATTCTTTATAAGGTAGTTCTTAAACAACTGTATAACTATTTTTCTCTCGTCTTCGTAATCTACTTCTGTTTTTTCCATATAAGTAGTGTATGATTCGCTTTGACGGAAACGATTCATTATTGTGTAGAATACTTCTTGCGATAGAGAGAAATCTATTTTTAGTCTCGAGACAGCAGATTTCAACTCCTCGTTAGAGGCGATCTTTTGGAAAAATACGTTATTAACAAATCTTAAGTTAGGATTCTTTTCTTCTTCTGTGGGATAGAATTTGCGTGTTGCTTCTTGTATTCTATCCTGTTCCAAATTTCTTACATTTAATATCGCAGACAACAAATATATTTGCAATTCATAGAGTTTTGAGATGTTTTCGTCCATAAACTTCTCTTGAGATTCTTTATCATCTGCCCCACCTTTATAGTACGCATACAAGGATTGCAATACCTTTTGACGTAAAAAATGCCTATTAACCATTAATTCAAATAATCTTTATCTTTTTTCAAGTTGCAAAAGTACAAAAATATTTTTATACCACATATATTTGCACAAAATTTTATAACAATTAGGCAATATTTTTTTTCTATGCTTTTGAGTTTTGCAAATAAATTTTGTAATTTTGCAACTTATTAAAAAGAGTAAAACAGATGAAGTTTCGCACAAAAGACATAGCACAACTAAAAGACTATATAACCGAGGCACAACATATAAGTATAACTACGCATTTTAACCCAGACGGAGACGCAATTGGCTCTACTTGTGGAATGTATCATTACCTAAAAGCACTTGGTAAGGACGTTAAGATAATCTATCCTAACAATATTCCTTATAGTATGAGTTTTCTTTTACAGGGTGTTGATTATATCGTAGCCGAGAATAATTTCAAACAAGCAAAGAAACATTTGCAAGACTCGGAGTTATTGATAATGAATGATATCAATGACAAATCTCGTGCAGGTGATAACCTTGAAATCGTATTGCAAGAGATTACTTGTAAGACTGTGCTTATAGATCATCATGTCAAAAGGTCTTTTTATGATCTTAACTTCTCTTATCCCGATGCGTCCTCTACTTGTGAGGTTGTTTGGAACATATTATCGAGATTAGAAAAGAAAAAAGTCTTTCCTGTGGATATATCTACTTCTCTTTATTCGGGAATAATGACAGATACGGGGTCATTAAGTTATTCTTGTAACGAGCCTGAGTTGTATGTTGTGATATCTAATCTATTGAAGAGTGGTATTGTGGCAAGTAAGGTTAATCAAAAAATCTTTGATACTTATTCCAAAGACAGACTTAGTCTATTGGGTTATGCTATTAGCAAGAAACTACGAGTTTTTGACAAACAAAGGGCTGCTTTTATCTATTTATCCAAACAGGAGTTGAGCAAATATCATTATCAACCAGGAGATTTGGAGGGTGTTGTTAATTATTGCTTACGTTTGGAGATAGTTGATTTCTGTGCCTTGATAAGCGAAAGGGATAACAAAATAAGACTATCGTTTAGAAGCAAGGACAAAAAGATAGATGTTAACAAATTTGCTCGCAAATACTGGGATGGTGGTGGTCATGTAATGGCTGCGGCAGGCAAGAGTTTTCTTTCTTTGGAGGAGGTCGTAAAAATCTTTACTCATCAGATATATAACAATAGTTTTATCGTAGAAGACGAATAAAAGGGAATGAAAAAATATTTGTTTATCATATTATCTTCTCTGCTTTTGGTTAGTTGCGGTAAGCAATATAACGAAGATTTTGCTGTTGGGCAAGATGAACAACTCAATAAGTCTATTGAGCAGGAGAAACAAATAGAAAAATCTCTTACTCAGGCTAATAAGATAATCTCTTTGAAAGAAAAAGAAAATATCTCTTCTTATATCGAGCGTAGAAAATGGAATATGCAAGAAAAAAACGGCATCTATTATCAGATAACCAAACAAGGCGTTGGCGAGAATATAACTGATAGCAATATAGTAAGCCTAAGATACGATTGTTACTTGCTTAACGGACAGAGATATGGGCAGACAAAGACACAACAACAGACTTTCAATGCCAAAGCAGACACACAAGTACCTTTTGGTCTGTTAATGGCGGTAAAGAGTCTAAGGAATAAATCTCAAGCACGCATTATAATACCTTCTAATCTGGCTTTCTCTACCTCAGAAGACGGAGAAAAACTCAAACAGAACAATACATTAGTATATATAGTAGAAGTAACCAACGTTGAAAAGCAATGAAAAGAACATATCTATACATAATATTATTATCATTAGTCTTGACTCTAACAGGTTGTAGCAAGGACAAAGGCTTTACTACTAATGAACTCGGTTTTTCTTTCAAACGCTGCACCAAGAATAATAACGCTCCAAAAGCCAAACAAGGCGATATTATCTTTGGTCAAATGAAGATATTGTTGAATAACAAAAAGGAGATATATTCTAATTATGGATCGCCCGAGAGATTGTTTGTTATCGGCAAAGGCAATCCTGGTTCGATAGATGAGTTTCTTATGACCTTGCATTTGGGAGATTCTGTCGTTATGGTAGCACCTGCAGATAGTCTAATGAAATATACCAAGAACTTTGAGACACGTCCTAAGGATAAAGTCTATATATACCTATCTATTATGCAGATAATATCCTCGCATGAGATGACAGCATACGAGAAAAAGCAGACTTTGAAAAGAGAAAAAGAAGAAGAAGCCCTAACCGATTACGTCCTTAACCACTACGCAAGAGCAGAGAAAAAAGAAAGTGGCTTATTCTTCCTTCTAAACAAAGAAGGCAGTGGCAGAAAAGCAGAATACGGCAAAAGAATATTTGTCTATTACGCTGTAACTGATACCTCTGGCAAACTATATGACACTAATATCAAAGAGATAGCAAAACAACACTCCGTAGAGGCACTAAACAAAGTATACAAACCTTTTGATTTCTTGTTAGGAGACGATGCCCTTATAGCAGGTTGGTCAGAGGGTGTATCATATATGAAAGAGGGCGACAGGGCTACACTTATTATCCCTTCGTATTTGGCTTACGGAGAGTTAGGCTTTGGTATTATACCGCCAGATACTCCACTTATATTCGATGTATCGGTAGTAAAGATAGAAGACGATAAATAAAACAAAAACATATATAAATACATATACAACAATGAAAAGAAAAATATTAGCAGCAATACTATTAGGCACAACATTCAGTGCTTTTGCTCAAAAGAATATCGAAGAGTTTACAACCGCCCCTAACGGCGTTATGTACAAAATCGAGAAAATCAACCCCGATGGACAACGCTTCAACGAGGGTGATATAGTTATCGGTAGATTTGATGTATATTACGGAGACTCTCTTATTCATAGAGGTAAGAATAGACCAATTAGACCAGTTTTCCCTGTTGTTGAGCAGAACCATATATTTGCTGGTGATTTGATTGACGGTATTAGAATGATGCACGTTGGAGATATTACAACCTTTGCCTTCCCTACCGACTCAATGACTAAGTATAATACAGGCGTACCTAAGACTCTAAAAGACAAATATGTGTTCTACACCGTCTATGCAGACTCTGTTTCCACGCTTGCACAACTTCAAAAAGAGGAGCAACAAAAGGCTATGGAGTATCAACAAAAAGAGTCAGCCTATATAGCAAAATACATAGAAGATAATAACTGGGACAACAAGACCGTAGAAGGTATCTATATCAAACACCTCGCTAACGGCAAAGGTGCCAAAGCCAAGAAAGGCGACAAAGTAAAGATTCATTACGCAGGTCAATTGCTTGACGGAACGTATTTTGATACCTCAATAGAGAGCGTTGCTAAGGAGAACAAACTATACAATGCACAAAGAAAATACGAACCTTTGGAGTTTACTATCGGTGCTGGTCAGATGATACCAGGCTTTGAGATTGCAGCAAGACAGTTGAACAAAGGCGGTAAGGCTATCGTCTTGTTACCAAGTAACCTTGCATACGGATCAAGAGATATGGGTATTATCAAACCTTATTCTCCACTCCTATTTACAATCGAAATGGTTGAGATAAACAAATAAAAAGTTTCCCTTCTCTGTCTTTATAATATTAAGGATAAAGAGAAGGGAAATAATCTTAGATATTATCGGAATAATATTAGACTTTATTAGAATAATATCTAACTTTATCAAAAT
>CAVAII010000192.1:0-5786 GCA_963588535.1 Erysipelotrichaceae bacterium
TTCTTTAACTTTATCAAAATATTCTCTAACTTTATTAGAATATTATCTAACTTTATCGGAATAAAATGGCAGAATAATTTCTTAAAGTGGCATTTTATTCGGATAAAGTGGCACTTTATTTTGATAATCTGGCAGAATATTTGGATAAAGTGGCACTTTATTGGAGAAGAGTGTGAAATAAAGGGAGTTTTATTCAAATAAGGATGTGAAATCAAACTTATTTACGTCAAACAGACCTTTATCCGATAATTTTAACTCGGGTATCACCAAAAGAGCAACAAATGCCATAGTCATAAATGGAGCACTAAGGGTGCAACCTAATGAAGTGGCGAAAGTGTTTAATGATTTATACTTCTCGGCAACTTCCTCTATCGGTCTATCACTCATTAAGCCGCCAAAAGGTAATGGCAAGATCTTCGCCTCGTTATCATTTACGGCACATACTCCACCTTTTGTCTTGACTAACTCATTTATTGCCTTGGCTATAAGCGAATCCGAGGTGCCGAGTGCTATAATGTTATGCGAATCGTGAGCAATAGTCGAGGCTAATGCACCATTTTTTAGATTAAATCCCCTAACAAACGCAATAGCAGGCTTACTCTCCTGATAACGATTATACACTACAAGTTTAAGAATATCTTCCTTTGTATCAGATACTATATTGTCGTTCTCAACTTTTGCCTTGCAAAGAAGTTTCTCTGTAAACAAATCCTTATTATATACTTTTATTACCTTAATATTAGGAGATTGCGGACGAATGCGTAAATCTTTTTCATCTATTTCAGAGGCGTGGAAATTATTTGGTAAGAGGGTCTCTTTGTCCCATGCTGCTGCCGTAGTGTTTAGTATAT
Source organism: Erysipelotrichaceae bacterium (assembly GCA_963588535.1). GTDB lineage: Bacteria > Bacteroidota > Bacteroidia > Bacteroidales > P3 > Scybalousia_A. The sequence continues at coordinate 852 of CAVAII010000192.1, forward strand.
TTACTTGATTATCTTTATCTTTAAGACTATCAAAGACACATTGTCCGTTGATAAAAGTACTAATTATATTAAAATCTTTTAGGTTATCCACAACAATAAAATCTGCCGAATCATTCTTTTGTAACAAACCTATCGGCAAATGATAATGTAGGACAGGATTTTCGCAAGCCGTTTGAAGAATATTCCAAACGGGTATATCCTTATCAATAGCCCTCTTAACCAACGCATTGATATAGCCGTTAAGTAGGTCATCGGGGTGGATATCATCGGCACAGAACATAGTTTTTTGAGGATATTCCGTAATACAAGCAAACAAAGAATCGAAATTCTTAGCAGCACTACCCTCACGGATAAGAATGTTCATACCAGATTGTATTTTCTCTTTCGCCTCCTCTAATGAACTGCACTCGTGGTCGGTATCTATTCCAAAGGATATGTATTTCAAAAGGTTCTCTTTCGACACCATCGGAGCATGACCATCTATAACTTTGCCCAATTGTTTGGCTGACTGGATTTTCTCCATAATGTCCTGTTGATTATTTACAACCCCGACAACATTCATCATCTCTGCCAAAGCAACAAATTCTTTTCTCTCCAAAAGTCGTCTAACCTTTTCGCTATCTAAGGTATAACCCGAAGTCTCGAACGGAGTTGCAGGCACACAACTCGGAGCCGCAAAAGCAAAATGGAAATTAACCTTCTTGCTATCCTCTACCATATAATCAATACCTTCTATACCGCAGACGTTGGCTATCTCGTGCGGATCACATACACAACCTACTACGCCATGACGAACAGCAGCCTTAGCATAATTAGAAGGCAAAAGCATAGAACTCTCAATATGCACATGAGAATCAATCAAGCCTGGCAAAATAAAAGGGTCGGTCGGTTCGATATCATCTTTTGCTATGATATCTTGTATTTTACCATTTAGGATATGTACTTCTCCCTTAATAACTTTCTTATTTACGATGTCTATTATATGACCTCTTAGGATTTGTTCTTTGCTTTGCATATTGATATGTGATTTTATTTGTTTGTTATGTTGTTTAGTCTTGGTATTATCTATGGTTGTTTATAGGAATGATACACTTACACCTTTTTTCTTTAATGGTGCACAGACAACAGGCACTCTTGCAAAACGGACAACGTCTTGTGCTCTTGGGTCTGCTGCAAAGTCGGTGGTGATATCCCTTCCCATAACGATACATAGGTCAACGTCGTTTTTCTCGTCATTCATGTATTTGATTACTTCGTCTGCGAAATCCTTGCTTTCTGTAAGGGTCGGCATTTTTACTACTTCGCATCTTACGCCTTTAGATTGTATAAAATCCTTAGTAGCAGTGGCTGTGTATTCTAATCTACGGCGTTGTTCCACTTCTATTCCGTCCCAAGAACCAATAATAATTGTTACCTGGGCATTATAGTTCTTTGCCCACTGTATAGCAATAGGGACTTTTTGGCGTGAGGACAGGTTCAATTCTATCGGCAAGAGAATATTCTTTATAGGCTTTGGGTCGGCAGTAACGGCAATAGTCATAATAGGTATCTCTGTTGTACGGATAAGTTTATGAGTATTTGCTCCAATTGTATTAAGCCCTGTATTAGATGTACCAACGACTAATAGATCTATACTTTGTTCTTTGATAAATTTATTAATCTCGTCTGCGATATGTCCTTTGCGGATATAGGGAGTAATATCTAAGCCGTAAAGTGTTTTAATATTTTTTTTGAGTTCTGTAAAGTGCAGTCTCTGTACTTCTTCCTCCACCTCTTGTTGTCCTAATAATCTACCAAAGAAACCAATTTCCTCGCTAACGTGCAATAAGGAATAGTTAGTGTCTGAATCTTTGAACATAAACTTACAGAATTTAAGACAAGCATTCAAACTCAAATCATTGAAATCCGTTGTTATCAAAACATTTTTCATCTCTACACTTAAATTTTTATAGTAAAACACTATTATTTAGTTTGCAAAAATACACATTTTTTTATATTTAACTCCCCGAAACTAATTTTTTCTACACAATTGTATATCCAAATTCCCCTTCTCTTCTATTTCTCTTATTACCTATTATATATATTGCCTAAGGATATGATTTTAACGACCTATATTCACACTCCTCTTCTACATATTATATATAAGTAGACGAGAGAAAAAGTAAGATTTTGGAGAAAAAACAAAAAAAACCTATATTTTTATCTCACAAAGCGTGTGTATATAACAAAATTTTAGTATTTTTGCGCCTTAATTAAAAACCATTATAAGATATGAGTCAGTTACCTTCGTTAATAACCGATTTAGGAGTAATCCTTATCTTAGGATCGATTTTTTCCTTAATATGTAAATACCTTAAACAACCAGTTGTACTCGGCTACATTGTAGCAGGATTTATTGCTGGACCAAATTTCGCATTTTTCCAAACAGTAGATTTGGATAATATATCTGTATGGGCAGATATAGGTGTGATATTCCTATTGTTTGGTATGGGATTAGAGTTTAGTTTCAAAAAATTATTCTCCCTCGGTAAGATTAGTGGCAAAGCCATGGGTTTTGTTATTATTGCCCTGGGCTTAACAGGTTTTCTTGTCGGCAGACTTATAGGCTGGAAACCAGCAGATGCAATCCTTTTGGGTTCTATGCTTGTTATGTCCTCAACGGCTATGATTGTCAAATCCCTAACCGATATGGGTTATAGCAAAGATAAGTTTGCACAGATTGTCTTCGGTATCTTGATATTCGATGACTTATTTGCTATTATTGTTATGGTGATCTTATCTACCTTTGCAGCCTCTACACAGTTCTCTGGTGGGGAGTTGGTGATGGTATTAGTTAGATTGATATTCTTTATTGTGATATGGATAGTCGTTGGTATATTCCTAATACCTACTTTCCTAAAGAAAAACAAAAGGCATCTAAATGACGAGAGTTTGTTGTTGATTGCAGTGGGTTTGTGTTTCGTTATGGTTATGTTGTCTGTTAAGGTTGGATTTTCTTCTGCATTGGGTGCTTTCGTTATGGGTAGTATCTTAGCCGAGACGTTAGATCAGGAGAGAATAGCCAGAGTTGTTGCTCCGTTAAAGGACTTCTTTGGTATGATATTCTTTGTCTCTGTCGGTATGATGGTAGATCCTAAGGTGTTAGCAGATAATATTTGGACGATAGTTATTATATCTTTGCTACCGATATGTTGCAAATCGTTCTTCTATATAATAGGTACGAAGTTAGCAGGCGAGAATTTGGAGACAAGTATGAGAGTTGGTTTCTCTATGTCTCAGATGGGAGAGTTTTCTTTCATTGTTGCACAGACAGGTATTACTCTTCATTTGATTTCACCCGAAGTCTATCCGATAGCCATAGCAGTCAGCGTGCTAACAACATTTATCACTCCTTATATGATACGTTTGGGAGAGCCTGCTTATAGTCTTGTCCAAAATATTCTACCTCGTGATAAGCACAAACGTCTTTACTATGGTCGAAACGATGAAAAGACGGACGAAAGCACAGAAACAAACATATCAAATAGCGAGTCTTCCGTTTGGTCTCAATACCTTAAATCCTATTTTGGCAGACTTGCCTTATACATTATTATATGTGTAGCGATATTATTACTAAGTTTTAATCTTTTACTGCCTGTTGCCGATAACAGCAAACACGCTGTCTTGTTTAGAATACTCTTTGCTATTGCTACCCTAATAGTTATGGCACCAATACTTAGAGGTATGATACACAATATGGGTAAACAAGCCTACTTATTTATTACCCTATGGACAGGTGCACAAAGCAATTATAGGAAAAAAGATTCTTCGAGTGCTTTTGCACAAAGTGAGAAATTTATCTTGTCCTTCCTAACGGCCCTTCGTTATGTTATTGCCTTGGTGTTTGTATTTCTTGTCTTGCATCAATATCTTCACTTGCCAGGCTTTGTTATCCTTATCGTAACTATTATATTCTTTGCTATGATATTCAATAGTAAGAAACTATTACGTTACAATTGGATGGTAGAGTCGAGATTTGTTAAGAACTTTAACGCTCGTCAGATTACCGAGAAAAACAAACACTCAAAGAACAAACTCAACGAGTTGAATAATTTGCATTGGATTGATTCTAATATCTATTTTGCCGAGTATAGCGTTGGAGAAGATGGCATCCTTAACGGCAAAAGTCTTAAACAACTCAATTTCCGTAAGGAGTACAACGTAATAATTATCTCTGTTGGTAGAGGTGATCAAGATTTTGACTTCCCTGATGGTGATTTCTGCTTAGAAGGTGGCGATGTCTTGTGGATGTTGGGTACTATGGGGTCTCTTCGCCGTTTGGATATGGACGATGAGAGCGTTAGTTTGGATTATTCCAAGATTATGACTTTGGATCAGTTCAACGTCTCACAGAAACAAAAGCAGAACTCTACGATTCATTGCGTTACATTCCAAATAGAAGCAGGTAGTGAGTGGATAGGCAATTCGCTTATGGACTCTTCTTTGATGAAAGACAAATGTATGGTGATTGCTATCGAAAGAGATGACGCCCCTATTATCAACCCTTCTTCGCACTTAAAGTTTAAGGAAAAAGATGTCGTTTGGGTAATTGGTGATAAGAGTGTTATTTACACGCTTTTGGACAAAAAATATTTTGATACCAAAACCGAATAGTCAGCTTCCCCTTTTTATCGAGAGCATACATTAATAAAATAGTATTATAATTATTCCTATCTCTCCGCCTACCTATTATATATACAGAGGGAGTAGATAGGAATAATTTTTTTCACACTCTCTGACCATATTCACAAAAAAAATTAATTTTTTAGGGCAAATCGGGCGATTTTTTGTGCAAAATGAGGAAATATCGTCAAAAAATTAGCAAAATTTCGCAAAATGACAATTTGGCAAGGGGTGAAAAAGGGGTGGAAAAATTCAACTATTTTCGCCCTATTT
>CAVAII010000193.1:0-3177 GCA_963588535.1 Erysipelotrichaceae bacterium
GAGGAGTGGGAGAATTTTTGTTCGGTTTGGCAAGAGGAAAAAGAAAGGAAATAAAATTTTTTTCGAAAATTATTGTTTTTATGCAATAAAAAATAAAATTTGGAGTTATACAGACATAATTATATAACAAACAAATATAAGGAGTATAAAAAATGGCAGATTTTAGAAAAGAATCAGATTTGATCGGCGAGTTAAACGTCCCTGCTGAAGCACTTTACGGTGTACAATCTTTAAGAGGATTTAATAATTTCAAAATAAGTGGTATCCCAATGAAAGCTTATCCTAACTTTATCAAAGGATTCGCTATCACAAAACAAGGTGCTGCAATTGCTAATCACGCACAAGGTAAATTAACTGACGAGCAATTCAAAGCTATGAATCAAGCTTGCGAGGAAATGAAGGAAGGTAAGTTAGACGAATACTTCCTAAGCGATATGATTCAAGGTGGTGCTGGTACAACAGTTAATATGAATGCTAACGAAGTTATAGCTAACAGAGCATTACAAATAATGGGTCACAAACCAGGTGAATATCAATATTGTTCTCCTAATGATCATTCTAATGCTTCTCAATCTACTAACGATGCATACCCAACAGGATTCCATTTTGGCTTATATTTAGAGAGCGAAAACTTAATTAAGGCTATAAATGACTGTGCTGCATCTTTGGAGAAGAAAGCAGAAGAGTTTAAAAATGTTGTAAAAATGGGTCGTACTCAATTACAAGACGGCGTACCTATGACATTAGGACAATCTTTTGGTGCTTTCGCTACAATGTTAAGAAAAGCTGCTAAGGATGTATCTGTAGTTAGAGATCATTTGTTAGAGGTTAACATGGGTGCTACTGCAATCGGTACTGGTATCTGTGCAGAGCCAGGTTATTCTGAATTATGTATCAAGGCTTTAAGAGATATTACTGGTTGGAACGTTACATTGGCAGAGAACTTAATCGAGGCAACTCCTGATACATCTGCATTAGTTGGTTTGTCTTCTGAATTGAAACGTACAGCATTAAGAGCTATCAAGATTTGTAACGACTTACGTTTGATGGGTTCTGGTCCTCGTTGCGGTTTAGCAGAAGTTCATTTACCAGAAATGCAACCAGGTTCATCAATTATGCCAGGTAAAGTAAATCCTGTTATCCCTGAGGTAATGAATCAACTTTGCTACAAAGTAATAGGTAATGATACAGCAGTTATGTTAGCTTCTGAGAACGCACAATTAGAGTTGAACGTTATGGAGCCAGTTGCAGTTTATTGCTTATTCGAGTCTATCGATTTGTTAACTAATGGTTTCAACACATTACGTACATTATGTATAGACGGTATTGAGGCTGACGTTGAGAATTGTAAGAACTATATCGCAAAAGCAATCGGTACAGTAACAGCATTAAATCCTTACATTGGATATAAGAACTCTACTCGTATAGCTAAGATTGCTAAGAAAACAGGTAAAGGTGTTTATGAGATAGCATTAGAGAACAACGTTCTAACAAAAGAACAACTTGACACTATCTTCGCTCCTGAGAATATGATCAAGCCAGTTAATCTACCAATTAAAGCAGATCAAGAGAAAATCAAAAAGACACTTGAAGATATTCTTGCAAAACTTTAATCTAATAGAAGTTAATCATTTTAGAGGTTCTTTGAAAAAGAGAAAATTTAAAGAACCTCTTTTTTTATTAATATACAATGCTTTCCATACTTGTACCAATATATAATTATGATGTAGTGCCGTTGGCAAAGAGTCTATTAAGGCTTTGCGAAAGACAGGGCTTAGAGTATGAGATAGTGTTTGCAGACGACCATTCTACGAACTTAACTCTACAAAAGCACAATAGAGATTTTTTCCGCCACACTACAATAAATTATATTGAGGCAAAGGAGAATATGGGACGATCTAAGATTAGAAATTTTCTTGTAGATAGTTCCAAAGGTGATATACTATTGTTCTTGGATTGCGATAGTGGGATAATAAGGGAAGACTTTATTGAGAAATATCTGCAATTTACTGACAAATATGACGTTGTTCTCGGTGGAACTACTTATTGTGATAGACAAGAAATAGAAGATAAATACCTTTTGCATTGGAAATTTGGTAAGCAAAGAGAAGAAAATCAGAAGCATTTCACAACTAATAATTTCTTGATCAAAAAAGCGGTGTTCAACTCCATAAGATTTGATGAGGGAATCAAAGGTTATGGACACGAAGACACTCTTTTGGGTATGGAACTAAGTGAAAAAGGGTATTCTATTTGCTTTATAGACAATCCTGTAAATCATTTAGGATTGAAAACAAAGGAGAAATTTCTCTCTGACGTGCTTTGTGCTACCAAAAATCTTGCCTTATTATATCAACAACCCAATTATAAAAATTATTTACTTGGTATAACCCTAATAAAAGCCTATAAAAAACTGCAATCTCTGCATTTACAGACATTGTATTGTGCGGTTTTTGGATTATTTCGTAAATATGCAGAGAGAAACTTACACAGCCATAACCCAAGACTACTATATTTGGACCTAATCAAACTTTACACCTTTATAAAACAAATGAAATAGAAAAAAATTACTGATAAGATCTTTTCCTATCAGTAATCGAAATTGAAAACAAACGTAAAATTTTTATTCCTCTATCTTTCCATTCTCACAAGATATGATTCTTGCACGGAAATCATTAATAATCAAATAATCGTGTGTAGCCATTAGGATAGTAGTTCCTTTCTCTTTGTTGAGTTTGAATAGTAATTTAACTATTTCTTCACTTGTTATCGGGTCAAGATTACCTGTTGGCTCATCGGCAATAATCATCTCAGGGTCATTAACAATAGCCCTTGCCAAAACTATTCTTTGGCTCTCGCCCTCTGATAGTGTGAAAGGGAAAACATTTGCTTTCTCCTCCAAACCTACTAAGTTTAGGGCGTTCATAACCTTTTCGCCGATAATCTTTTTATCTTTTGTTCCTGTGGCTCTTAGCACAAAAGCCAAGTTATCATAAACCGACCTATCGTTAAGTAGTTGTATATCCTGAAATACTATACCGAGTTTTCTGCGGAGCATAGGTATATCTTTTTTGGCTATATGTTTGATATCAAAACCACAAACTACGCCCTCACCACTACCTATCGCAACATCGGCATAAAGACTACGCAAAAGAGTAGATTTACCTGCTCCTGTCT
>CAVAII010000194.1:0-13857 GCA_963588535.1 Erysipelotrichaceae bacterium
GTTCTATTTTATTGTTTAGGGTGTTGATTTTTTCGGCAACAGCCGTGGAGAAACTATTCTTGCTTACTTGTTCAAAGGTTTGATTGATTTCTTTTAGACTAACATTAGTGATAAAAAAGTCTTCGTTTTGAGAAAAATGCAAATCGTCCTTACTAAAAGAGGTGGCATTAGAGGTAATAGTGAATTTATTTTCGCCTTTTACCAAATTAATAGTCGCACTTTTCTCTATTAAGGCACTATTTGGGTATATTGTTACCTTATTAATCTTACTTTTTACCTCCGTATTAGATTTGGAAGTGGAAACTTGTGCAAATGTTGCCATACTAATTGATAGCAAAACTATTGTTAGAATCAATTTTTTCATAATCTCTAAATTTTATGGTGCAAAATTACAAAATATTTTCGATTCTTGCGTTATTTTATTAGTTTTTTTGTAACTTTGCAATTTATTTGAAAACGTCTATAAATTTATGACAACTATGGTAGAATTAGAGTCTAAATACATTGCTAAGAATGTTGAGCAGAAATGGTACGATAAATGGATGGAAAACAATCTATTCCATTCTGTTCCTAATGAAAAACAACCTTATACAATAGTTATCCCACCGCCTAACGTTACAGGCGTATTACACATGGGACACATGCTTAATGAGACTATTCAAGATGTACTTTGTAGAAAGGAGAGAATGAATGGTAAGAATGTTTGTTGGGTACCAGGTACGGATCACGCAAGTATAGCAACGGAAGCCAAAGTTGTCAATCTTTTGAAAGAAAAAGGTATCAATAAGAGCGATCTTACAAGAGAGGAATTCCTTAAATATGCTTGGCAATGGAAGGAAGAGAAGGGTGGTATAATACTTCAACAATTGAAAAAGTTAGGTTGTTGTTGTGATTGGCAACGTACCAAATTTACAATGGACGAAGATATGAGTGAGGCTGTTGTAGATGTTTTTTGTAGATTATACGACAAAGGCTATATATATAGAGGTGTACGTATGGTCAATTGGGATCCTAAGGCTTTGACTGCTTTGAGCGATGAGGAGGTTGTATACAAAGAACAACACAGCAAATTATATTACTTACGTTATTACATAGAGGGAGAAGAAAAGTACATAGTTGTAGCAACTACAAGACCTGAGACAATAATGGGTGATACTGCTGTTTGCGTTAATCCAAAGGACGAGAGATTTGCTTGTTTGAAAGGTAAGAAAGTTATTGTTCCGTTGGTAAATAGGGTAGTGCCGATTATATTTGATGAATATGTTGATATGACTTTTGGTACAGGAGCCTTAAAGATTACTCCTTGCCATGATATTAATGATTATAATATAGGTATTAAGCACAAACTTGATGCTATTAATATCTTCAATGACAACGGTACGCTTAATGAGAATGGTTTGCAATACAAGGGTATGGATAGATTTGATTGCAGAAAAGCAATAGTAAAAGATTTGCAAGCCAAAGAACTAATAGAGAAGATAGAGGACTATGATAATAAGATAGGATTAAGCGAGAGAACGTCTGTGCCAATAGAACCAAAACTAAGTATGCAATGGTTCTGTCGTATGACAGAATTAGCAAAGCCAGCCTTAGAGGTTGTAGAGGATAATACTATAAAATTCTGGCCTGATAAGTTCAAAAATACTTATAGACACTGGATGGAGAATGTTAAGGATTGGTGCATTTCTCGTCAATTGTGGTGGGGGCATCGTATTCCTGCATATTATCTACCTAATAAGGAGTTTGTAGTTGCTAAGAACGAGCAAGAGGCGTTGGAGAAGGCTAATAAATTATATCCTAACGAGAATTATACGCTTAAGGACTTGCGTCAAGATGAGGATGTATTAGATACTTGGTTTTCTTCTTGGCTTTGGCCGATTAGTTGCTTTGATGGCATACGCAATCCTAATAATAAAGAGATAGAATACTATTATCCTACTAATGATTTGGTAACTGCTCCAGATATTATGTTCTTCTGGGTAGCGAGAATGATTATGGCAGGATTGGAATATAGAAAAGAGATTCCATTCAATAATGTTTATTTCACCGGAACGGTTAGAGACAAACTGGGAAGGAAGATGTCAAAGTCTTTGGGTAACTCTCCTGATCCATTATTATTGATAGACCAATACGGAGCAGACGGTGTAAGAATGGGAATGTTGATGGTATCTCCTGCAGGTGGTGATTTATTGTTCGAAGAGTCGTATTGCGAACAAGGACGTAACTTTACGAATAAGATTTGGAATGCCTTGCGTTTGGTAAAAGGCTTTACAGTAGAACCATTGCCACAACCTATGCACTCAAAGTTAGCAATTGAGTGGTTCTATCAACGTTTGAATATAATGATAGAGAACATTAATAACGATTTTGCTCGTTTCCGTTTGAGCGAGAGTCTAAAAAATATCTACACATTTATTTGGGACGATTTTTGTTCGTGGTTATTGGAGATTGTTAAGCCAGATTATCAAAAACCTATCGATAGTACGACTTACGAACAGGTAATAGATATCTTTGAGAAGTTAATGAAGGTTCTTCATCCGTTTATGCCTTTTGTTACAGAGGAGATTTATCATAATTTAAGGCAGAGACAAGAAGGAGACTTCATAATGAATGCTTCTTATCCTACATCTACAAGCAAGGAGAACCCGATGGATGAGGAGTTTGTCTTCGTAAAAGAGATTATTACCGCAATTCGTGGACTAAGAAACTCGAAGGGAATTTCTCCAAAACAGACTTTGGAATGTTATGTTAAGGTATCAGATAGCAAAGATTTATTAACCAAGTACGAGAGTGTGATAACCAAGACGGCTAATGTAGAGAAGATTAATTTTGTTGAGAATAGTCCTGCAGGTGCTTTGTCTGTAATGGTTAGAACGACCGAGATGTTTATACCAATAGCCAACAACATAAACAAAGAAGAGGAGACAAAGAAGATAAATGAGCAGATAAAATATTACGAAGGCTTCAAATTATCAATAAATAAGAAGTTGAGTAACGAGAAGTTTGTTTCGAATGCTCCACAAAAGGTTGTAGATTTGGAAAGAAAGAAATTAGCAGATTGTGAGAGCAAATTGCAGGCATTAAATGAAGAATTAAAGTCTTTATTGTAGAAGACAAAGAATTTTTTGTTAAATTTGCAAATTGTAATGGAGACGAAAGTGTATTAAGGTACATAAATTTGATAATAAAAACATAGAAAAACACAATGAGGCATCCTAAAGTATCTATTATTACGGTGTGTTATAACGCAGAGGACACAATAGAGTCTACTATATATTCCGTTCGTGATCAGACGTACGATAATATAGAATATATAATCATCGATGGTGACTCTAAGGATAGAACAAAGGACATTATATCACAACATAGACATTTTGTAACCAAATTTATTTCCGAGCCTGACAATGGTCTTTACTATGCAATGAACAAAGGTTTGAATATGGCAGAAGGCGAGTATGTTTGGTTTTTGAATGCTGGTGATAGGATACCTCATAGCAATACTCTTTCCAAAATAATGTCTTCTTCTTACTTATTTCAAGATATTTATTACGGACAAACTAAGATTATTAATAAAGAGGGTGAAGTTATAGGCAAAAGAAGATTGACTCCTCCGCAGATTCTTACTAAGGATTCGCTTAAATGGGGTATGTTGGTGTGTCATCAAGCGTTTATTGTCAAAAGAAAGATTGCCCCTCATTATAATACTAACTATAAGATAACTGCTGATTATGATTGGATGTTAAAAGTCGTAGAGAGAGCCGATCCTTCTTTGGTTAGATACTCTTCTCGTACTTATTGTTACTTTCTTGAAGGCGGTTTATCCTCAAAAAGAATGAATAAAGCCAATGTGGAGAGGTATCGAATAATGATAAAACATTTTGGTTTCATAAAGGCATCGTTTTATAATTTCTTAATGCTGTTCCGTTTTATCAAATCAAAGGTAAAAGGTGAGTTATAAATAGGACGATAAGAGAGTTGTTCAAATTATTGTTCTATTATAGAGTATTATAAAGAGAAAAGAAAAGAATTTTTAAACATAAAAAACATACGATAATGAAATTATTAGAAAATAAAGTTGCACTTATTACAGGAGCATCAAAAGGAATAGGTAAATGTATAGCAGTGCTTTTTGCAAAAGAAGGTTGTCAAGTAGCATTTACGGATTTGAATAGAGACGAAGCAATGGTTCAAACAGAGAAAGAGTTGAATGATTTGGGTGTTAAGGCAGTTGGTTTTGCTTCTAACGCAGCTTCTTTCGAGGATAGCCAAAGAGTAGTAGACGAGGTAGTAAAAGAGTTTGGTAGAATTGATGTTTTGGTCAATAATGCAGGTATTACAAAAGATAATCTTTTGATGCGTATGAGCGAAAAGGATTGGGACGCAGTTATAAGCGTAAATCTAAAGAGTGTTTTCAATCTTACTCACGCTGTTCAGAAATATATGCTAAAACAAAAGAGTGGTTCTATAATCAATATGTCAAGTGTTGTTGGTGTATCGGGTAATGCTGGTCAAGCAAACTATTCTGCATCTAAGGCAGGCATAATTGGTTTTACCAAATCCATAGCAAAAGAGTTAGGAAGCAGAAATATTCGTTCTAATGCTATTGCTCCTGGCTTTATTATCACAGATATGACAGCTCAAATACCAGAAGACGCACGTAAGGCTTGGGAAGCAAGTATTCCTATGAGAAGAGGTGGTAAGCCAGAGGAAGTTGCTAAGGTTGCTTTGTTCCTTGCTAGCGATTTGTCCTCATACGTAAGTGGTCAAGTAATTCATGTTTGCGGTGCAATGAATTGTTAGTTTTCTTTTTGGTTAGGAAATATGGTTTTTGTTATAGAATAGAAAAAAAGATAAAGACAAAAATGGGTGTTTCCCTAATAATAAAGGAAGAAAATAAAGAGTAGAGAACATAAAATAAAAAAATAAAAATAAGAATTAAGAGATGAATAGAGAAAAATTCGATCCTGCAATGGCTATCAATAGCGTTCAGGGAATTTCTACTGAAAGAGGAGTTAATCCAAATGTAAACGATTCAGCTACATTTTGTTTTCCTAAGGGACAATTAATGACTGATACATTCCATGGTCAAACCGAAGGTTATTACCTTTACTCTCGTCATTGGAATCCATCTAATATGTCTTTGTGCAAAGCATTAGCTGCAATGGAAGGTACAGAGGCTGCTTGGTGTACTGCAAGTGGTATGGCAGCTATTACTTGTACATTATTAGAGTTAGCAAAAGCAGGCGATCATATCGTTGCTTCTATGACTGTTTATGGTGGAACATTTGCTTTCTTGAAGAATTATATAACTAAATATGGTGTTGAGGTAACATTTGTAGACACAACAAATCTTCAAGAGGTTAAAGCAGCTTGTCGTCCTAACACAAAGGTAATCTATACTGAGACAATGTCTAATCCATTGCTTAGAATAGCTAACGTACCTGAGTTAAGAAAAATAGCAGACGCAGCAGGTGCAAAATTAGTCGTAGATAACACCTTTACTCCTATGGTATTCTCTCCATACAAATTAGGAGCACACATAGTAATTTATTCAATGACTAAATACGTTAATGGTAAGAATGATTGCGTTGCAGGTGCTATCTGTGCAGATGCTGAGTTTATCAACAATTTGATAGATGTTAACAACGGAACTGCAATGTTGTTAGGTCCAGTTTTGGATTCTTTCCGTTCTACTTCTATATTGAAGAACTTGTATGACCTACATATAAGAATGAAGAAACATTCTGAGAACGCAATGTACTTGGCTAAACGTTTCAATGAAATAGGTATCAAGGCTAATTATCCAGGCTTAGAAGATCATATTGATCATAAACTAATGGTAGAAGAATACAACGAACAATTTGGTTTCGGTGGTATGATAGCTATCGACCTTGTTACAACCGAGAGAGCAAATGCTTTCATGGAGAAAATGCAAGAAAAAGGCGTTGGTTATTTAGCAGTATCATTGGGATATTTCCGTACATTATTCTCTTGCTCTGGTAAATCAACTTCAAGCGAGGTTCCAGAGGACGTACAAAAGAAGATGGGTATGAGCGAAGGTTTGGTACGTTATTCAGTAGGTTTGGACAACGATATGGAGATGACCTTCCAAAAGATAGAAGAGGCTTTAAGAGAATTAGGATTTATTAAATAATCTTCAAAACAAAAAGCAAGATCTCTACTAAATATAATAATAGGGTAGGGATTTTGCTTTTTTGTTTTTTAATAAATTACAGTTATGCAATACAATTACGAAAAAATATGCCCTAATTGTGGTACAAGACTAGATAAAGACGCAATGTTTTGTACAAAATGTGGGGCAAAACAACCAGACACAGAAGGTTGTGCACAAAATAATAATGGGTATAATAATCAAAATCAGACAATGAATAATAATAGTAATCAGTATTCTGAACAAGTGGAGGGCATTAATACAAAGTGGCTTGCAACATTATTACTTTGTTTCTTTGTTGGTTGTTTTGGTGTTCATAGATTCTATAATCGTAGGATAGGAACAGGAATATTGATGCTACTTACTGGTGGTCTTTGCGGTATATGGACGATAATAGATCTTATAATGATTGTTGTTGGAAAATTCAAAGACGATAATGGTAATTATATCAGAATGAAATAGAAAGGTATTTATTTTAAGGACAGAAAAAGCGAGAAAATATTATTTTTTTTAAGATAAACAGATAAGTTTTATCGATAGTGGTGAAATGTTGTTTCTTTTTTCTTACATGGAGAGTTAGATTAAGGAAAAAGATAATGAATTTTGCTTACTAGTATTTGATAAAGAACGAGATTAATAAACTAAAAAATATATAGGCGATGTTATTATTAGCAGATAGTGGGTCAACAAAGGTAGATTGGTGTTTAGTGGATAAGCAAGGCGTACAGAAAGAATTTCAATCTGTTGGAATGAATCCATATAATATTACTCATGAAAATCTTAACAAAGAGATTCAAGCAAAGGTTCTACCCAATATCGATGCAAGTAAGATAGATAAGATGTTTTTCTATGGTAGTGGTTGCTCAACTCCGCAAAAGAAAGGCGAGATGATAGACATTTTTCAACCTTATCTACCAAATACAGAGATACATATAGAAGACGACTTGTTAGGATCTGCTCGTGCTACTTGCGGACATAAAAGTGGCGTTGCGGCAATATTAGGTACGGGTTCTAATTCTTGTCTTTACGATGGGGAGAAAATAACTGAGAACTTGCCTTCGCTTGGTTATGTTTTGTGTGATGAAGGTGCAGGAACAAACATAGGTAAATTGGTCTTAAGAAACTATCTTAGAGGACAATTCCCAGAAGATCTACACGAAGAGTTTCATAAAGAGAATCCAGGAGAAGAAGCCGATTTTCTTAATCGTCTTTATCAAGGCGAGGTGCCTAACTATTATTTGGCTTCTTTTGCAGAATTTGCGATAAAACGTCAAAACAATGCTTATTGTTATAAATTGATAGAGGAGGCGTTTGATAATTTCTTTAAGATGCAAGTTACTCAGTATACAGATTATAACAAACACCCACTTAATGCAGTAGGTAGTGTTGGTTATTACGCAAAAGAGGTTTTGAAAGACGTTGCCAAAAAGTACAATATGCAAGTCGGTAGGGTTATTAAGGCACCTGTTAATGCTCTTGTTGAGTATCATCAAGAGATGATGTAAGAAGAAATAACCACAATTAATACACCACAAAATAGAATCAGATATTACCAAAATAATATCTGATTTTATTTGAATAATATCTGATTTCGTTGAAATATTATCTGATATTATTTAATTATTATCTGATATTAT
Source organism: Erysipelotrichaceae bacterium (assembly GCA_963588535.1). Classification (GTDB taxonomy): domain Bacteria; phylum Bacteroidota; class Bacteroidia; order Bacteroidales; family P3; genus Scybalousia_A. Next base: position 7,810 of record CAVAII010000194.1, read on the forward strand.
TTCAATATTATTTGATATTATCAAAATACCTCTCGACATTATCAGAATAACTCTTAAAATTGTTAAAATAAGTCTTGATGTTATTCTAATGTTATTAGAGAGAATCTTAAGAAAAAGATAGTATAAGAAAGCAATAATTAACCTAAAGTAAAGGTTGAGGTAAGGCTAATTAATATTTTGTTTCTCAATATCTTTTATTAGTTCATTTACATCTACTTCTATCGAGGAAAGTTTATCCTTGCAAATCTTAATCAAAGTAGTTGCTGTCTTAATGTTCTCGCTTAATTCATCTACTTGCATTTGTGATGATTCCATTTTTGCAATAATCTTTTGCAATTGTTCAAAGGCTTGTGTATAAGTCAAATTCTCTGTGTTCATATTCTTTTAATTTCTTTTGTTTATGGTTGTTTCTCTAATCGGCAGTAGAATAGAATTTGCCGTCAGAAGTTATTGTTTCTATTTTATCTCCTTTTGTTACTTGATTGTAAGACTGTATGATATGACCGTTAGTTGAAGTAATGGTGTAGCCTTTTTTTAGTATGTTGATAGGGTTAAGGGCGGACAAATATTTCTCATCGTTAGCAATCTTACTTTTTTCTTTTTCTATTATGTTTTTGGTGTTTATAGTTAGGAAATTTTTAAGGTAAGATAAGTTTCTGTGTTTATCGTCTATTATGTTTTTTGAGTTAGTTATAAGAAAATTCTTTAAGTATGATAGATTCTTAAATTCCTCTTTTATAATTATTTTCGAGTATTTGCTAATGTTCTGCTTTATCGTTTCAAGGCTATCATCAAATGTCTTGAATTTGTTTAATATAAACTCCGCCAAAGCAGTTGGTGTTATGAAATTTGCAAATGAAATACTCTCTGCAACAGTCTCGTTGGTAGAATGTCCAATACCTGTAAGGACGGGGATAGGGAAGGTGGCTATCTTGCGACACAATTCGTAGTTGTTGTAACAATGCAAACCGATATCTCCGCCACCGCCTCGGATAATCAACACACAATCAAAGTAATTCACAACACCCTCTATCGTGTTTAATGCTTCTATTAACTGAGTACTTGCATTGTCTCCCTGCAAAAGAGAAGGGAAAAGATGGATAAAAAAGTTGTATTTATCTTTTGCTAATTGAAGCGTCTGCATAAAATCACTGTAACCCTTGGAAGAAGGTACGCTTATTATGGCTAAACGTTTGGGCAGGGTGGCTAAAGTAGTTTGTTTGTTAAGAGCGAAAAGATTCTCATTTTGAAGTCTTTGTATACACTCAATTCGTTCTTTTTCTAGCTTGCCAAGAGTCAAATCTGGGTCGATATCACTAATTATGATTGAGAAACCATATACGGCGTGAAAAGTCATACGAGCCCTACAAACAACAGTAATTCCGTCTTGCAGGCCTTCACCAACTATTGTTTTGAATTTATCATTAATTCGCTGAAAATCACTTTTCCATATAATTGCTTTAGTCTGTGCTACAATTGTACCATTACTTTTTTGGACTAATTCAGGGTAAGCATGTCCTGAATAGGGATAAAGATTTACTTTGGAGATATCACATCGTAACCAAAAGGGTAGAGGAAACTCCGTTCTTATCATATTGTTTAGCTTATTCAGTACTTCATCTAACGATAATATCTCCCTTTGGTCTAATATGTTACCTTGATTTAGTTGATCCATAATTGTACTTTTTTTAGTCTTTGTTTGGTGGTGCAAAATTACAAATATTTTTTATTTTCTTAATATTTTGTTATCTGTTTATAATATATTTGTCAAAAAATTAGTAACTTTGCAACTTTGAAATAAGAAACTATTAACACTAAATATATTATGCAAGTAGATAGAAGGAAAGAATTGTTCCCTAATGTTACAGACGAACAATGGAATGACTGGCATTGGCAGGTCAAGAATAGAATAGAGACTTTGGACGAGTTAAAGAAGTACATTAACTTAACAGAAAGTGAGCAAGAGGGCGTAAAAGTTGCCTTGAAAACCTTAAGAATGGCGATTACTCCGTATTATCTTTCTCATATAGACCCTAATAACCCAAATGATCCAATACGTTTACAGGCTATACCAACTATTAAAGAGACTCATCAGGCTCCTGCTGATTTGTTGGACCCATTACATGAGGACGAAGACTCTCCTGTACCAGGTATAACTCATCGTTATCCAGATAGATGCTTATTTTTGATTACTGATATGTGTTCTATGTATTGTAGACATTGTACTCGTCGTCGTTTTGCAGGACAAAATGATGCAAGTGTTTCACAAGATAGGATTCAAGCAGGTATTGATTATATCGCAAGGACACCTCAGATACGTGATGTCTTACTTTCTGGTGGTGATTGTTTAATGGTTAGCGACGAAATGTTAGAGAGTATCATCAAACGCTTACGTGCTATACCTCATGTTGAGATTATTCGTTTGGGTTCAAGAACTCCTGTTGTTTGTCCTATGCGTATTACGGATAACTTATGTAATATGCTAAAGAAATATCATCCTATTTGGTTGAATACACATTTCAATCACCCTAATGAATGTACCGAAGAGGCTAAACAAGCTTGTGAGAAATTGGCTAACGCAGGTATTCCATTGGGTAATCAAAGTGTTTTGTTGCGTGGCGTAAATGACGACGTTAGAGTAATGAGAAAATTGGTACAAAGACTTGTTGCTATGCGTGTTCGTCCATATTATATATACCAATGCGATTTGAGTATGGGATTAGAGCATTTCCGTACAACAGTATCTAAAGGTATAGAGATTATTGAGGGTTTGCGTGGCCATACTTCTGGTTATGCAGTACCAACATTCGTAATTGATGCCCCTGGTGGTGGAGGAAAGACTCCTGTTATGCCACAATATGTTATTTCTCAGGCACCTGGTAAAGTAGTTTTGAGAAATTATGAAGGCGTAATTACAACTTATACCGAGCCTATGAATTATGTACCAGGTGAGTGTGATGTTGATTTCCTTAATGGCGAAACTCAAGAGAAGGAAGGCGTACTTTCTTTGTTAGAAGGCGATAGAATGGCTATGGAACCTTCACAATTAGAGCGTCATGAAAGAAATCGCAGACGTCAAAATAACTAAATAACGACTTAAACGCCGTTGAAGTTTGCTTTTAACGGCGTTTTATTTGTATCATTATTTATACTACTACTATAATTCTTACAATTAGGGTATTTTTTGCTACTAAAAGTGAGGAAATATCCATAATTGATAGGGTAGTTAGTAGTAAGAATCGTACAAAATTAGTAAATAACCAAATAATTATTACAAATAAGAATAAGGGTTAAGAAAAAGAGATTTGGAATTGGTAAGTCTTTAAGACTAAGAGTAGAATAATCATAAATCGTAGTGAAGAGATATGCCTTTTATAAATGAATTATTGAATTACAAAAGTATATCTTTTGTTGGTATGGAGAAAAATGCTGGTAAAACCGAAGCATTAAACTATGTTATCAAACGTCTGAATGATTATAACAAAACAATTGCAGTTACTTCTATTGGTATTGACGGCGAAACCTTAGATCAGGTAACTGAGACTTCCAAACCACGAGTTTTTCTTTATCCTAATTCCTTGTTTATTACTTCCGAAAAACTTTATCCTAAGAAAGAAATTGTCTCTGTTGTAGAAGATATTTCTCATTACGGCACTTCGTTGGGTAGATTGATAGAAGCCCGTAGCAAGACCTTTGGTAATGTGATGCTTTCCGGACCTACGGACACTCTTAGATTGAAACAACTAATTGACAAGACAACAAAAAAGATTGATATATGCTTGATTGACGGTGCTTTGTCGAGAAAATCTTTTGCCTCCCCATCTGTTACAGATGCTATGATACTTTCTACAGGTGCTGTCGTATCGGCGTCCATAGATAAGATTGTTCAAAAGACGCTTTTTATGTATGAGATGACCAAATTGCCTGAATATGAGTCTGTCTTAACGAAAGATCTGCTTGATATCCAACAAGGTGTCTATGCTATTAGCAAAGAGAACGAAATAATTGATATGCAAATTCCTTCAATGTTGATGTTAGAGAAATACAAAGACAAAATATTCTCTGTATCAAAGACTTTGTTTATCCCAGGAATGATAACAAACAAATTATTGGAGTTGATAGCCACGCAAAAAGATAGAGACAAATTCGTATTGATAATAAAGGATTTTACGCATGTATTTTCTGACGAGTTGAATACTCGAACTTTCCTAAGAAATGGTGGTAAGATCTTGTGTTTGTGCAAGACTAATCTATTGGCAATAACAGTTAATCCCGTATCTCCTAATGGTTTTAAGTTGGATAGTGAACAATTGGTCGGAAAGTTACGAGAAAAAATCTCACTACCTATTTATAATATAAGAGATGTTGCAAACGATGTGATATTGCATTGATTAAGAATAATATAGTTGGAGTTAAGAATCTTTAATAATTAGAATATACGATGAATTTCAAACAAGCCATAAACGAAAACATACAACTTAAATCTATATACGAACATTTGGTTATCAAAACCTCAATGGGTAGAGATTATTTGTTTGGTTTGGAGTTTTCTACCAACAGAGATTTTTTGGAGAAGCAATATGAATTGACAGAAAAGTGTCAAAAATTCTTAGAACATACAACTCCTAATGATAAGATGTTATTAGAGTGCATCTTATACGATGTTCATAATATTATTGGTTCTATTAATTTAATCAAACGTAATGAAAATTTGGACGATATCGGATTGTTTGAGATTAAAGCCTTTTGTTTGTCGTGTAATCAATTGAATAAATCGCTTGAAAAACTTGATTGCGAGGATTTTGTATTAGATACATTCGAAGATATTATAGACATATTAGACCCAGAACACACCAAAAGTCGTCAATTCTATATTTACAACGCCTATAATCCTAAAATAGAGGGATTAAGAAAAGAATTTGAGCAACTAAAAAAGCAAGATAGTCCCCTAACTGCTCAAATCTATAACGAAATACTCGATATTGAGAACGAGGTTAGAGGAGACCTTTGTCAGAAAATACGTCCGCAATGTCAGAGGTTAGAAAAAGCCGTTGAACAAGTTGCACTTTTGGATATAAGTATAGCAAAGGCGGAGTTGAATATTGAAATGTCGCTTATCCGTCCGCAAATAAATGACTCATTTATAGAATATAAGAAGATATTTAACCCTATTATCAAGGAGAGTTTAAACAAAAAAGGCAAATCATTTCAAGCCATTGATATAAATTGCGATAATCGTACGATTTTGATAACAGGTGCCAATATGGCAGGTAAGACTGTTATATTGAAAACACTGGCAATTAATCAATTATTAGCACAATTTGGATTTTTTGTTGCAGCCGAGACGGCAAATATTTGTTTGGTTGAAGGAGTCTTACAATCTATCGGAGATAATCAAGACGAAAATCAAGGCTTATCATCGTTTGCTTCTGAAATTCTTACACTTAACAATATAATTAAACGAGTAAAGACTAAAAAACGTTACTTGGTTTTGGTAGATGAATTAGCCCGTACGACCAACCCAATAGAGGGTGTGAAATTGCTTAATGGTTTTATCTCAACCATTAATTTTGGCTCCTCAATTTGCGTAATTACAACGCATTACTCTAATATCACCTCGGAATGTTTGCATTTTAGAGTAAGAGGTTTTATTAATAACAACCTTCAACCGTCTATTTCTCTTTCGAATCTGTCGGATAATATTGATTATTCGATAGTTGAGGACAATACTAATACAACTCCTACCGAGGCATTGAATCTTTGTCGCCTTCTTGGCATAGATAGTGACTGGATGGATAGATGTAAATAAAGGAAAGTGTTCTTTTATCGGTAGATTTACCCTCTTTATAAATACCTGAATACGAAATAAGTAAATAAGTATTGATTTTATCAAAATATTATCAGTAGTTATCGGAATAATATCAGTAATTATCAGAATAATATCAGTAATTATCAGAATAATATCAGTAATTATCGGAATAATATCAGTAGTTATTGAAATAATATCAGTAGTTATCAAAATATTATCAGTAGTTATCGAAATATTAT
>CAVAII010000195.1:0-2815 GCA_963588535.1 Erysipelotrichaceae bacterium
CTGATAATATTTTGACCTCTATTAAAAACTCCAAAATATTCTGCCACTTTATTTTTGATAAAACGGCGTTTTTTCAGATTCTTTAAACAAATAGTCTATTGTTTTTGTGCTGTCTGTAAGAAGACGTATGATAAAAATCAAAAAATCTATTATCATACGTCTTAAAATTAGTAATTTTCTTTTCTATGTTCGTAGTATGTTTCTAAGATTTTGATTGTTAGTATTCTCTATGAGTTTTAGTTTGTTTTTTGTTACCCAACAAATTACTGTCTTTTTATGACAACCTCTTGCTATTCATTAGTATAATAGCATACATTCCCTTGTTTGTCGGTTCGTTTGTTTATCGTAACGGCTTGAACAGTTCTCTCCTTGGTTTTGTTGTCGATATAAGTAGCCACTAAACCAGGTGTGTATTTGGAATTTGTTGGTTGCTCGTCATGAATCTCTATGTTTTTAAGGGTAACATCCATGTCAAACTGACGTTTCATTACTGCCTCAAATACATTAGCGAAACGATCGGTATCAAAACTTAATTCTATTTGATCCTTTGCTGTATTGTATGTAGCAATACATGGATCGCTAAGATAGTTGATAATCCACTTATCTATGTCTTTTTTATTTGTTTGTGCTTGAGATGTAAGACCAAACATCATTACAGCAACTACAGTCATTAATGTGACTTTTAACGCAGATCTACTTTTCATTTTTTACAATTTTTTTTAATTTTTTATTAACTCACTAAACGTACAATTGTGAAACACATCTTTGATTTTATTCCACAACCTCTCCTTTAATTTTTATAACGTAATTTTTCTTATTTACTGCGTTACTCTTAACCACAACTGTCTTATAAAATTCACCTATCTTGTTTGTGTTGTACTTAATTTTAATCTGCCCTTGACCTTTGGGATTAATATTATCTTTAGACCAAGAAATTGTTGTGCAACTACAAGAAGAAGCTACTTTGTTGATAGTTAGAGGAGCATTACCTTTGTTTGTAATGGTAAAAATATGTTCTCCATTGCTACCTTGTTTAATTTTTCCATAGTCAAACACTTGTTCTTTACAATAGATTATTGCACCATTTGGTGATTTTCCACAAGACTGAACAATAAGTAACATAGGGAAAAACAACAAAAGTAAAAGAAGTATTTTATTCCTCGCTAGCATGTAAATAACATTTATTCTCATTACGTCCTAATTTAGATATCCTTATAGCAATGCTGAAATTATTTTAGCAATACGTTCTAAGATAGTTGCTATCTTAATAACTATCGGTCTATCAGGCGAAGTAGAAGTAGCAACAATCGTCTTTTCACAATTACTACTGCATGCACTACAATCTACAGGTACTCCATCTCTCCACACTGGCATACACTCACCGTTGGTACAATTTTCAGACTTACAAGAAACAGTCATCGTCCTTGTTTTTTCCGAATTTGTGTAATAGGTTACATTACCATCGGCGTCAATATTTTTATCCAATGGCACAACATAGGTAGAAGTCGCTTCACTATTAACATCAAAATACGAAACTAGAAGTGCTCCTGTGTAATTCCTTACAGTAGGATAAGCATCCTCTATTTTCACTCTCTCCGTTACTACTTCCATTCTCAAAGAGTCCATCATTTGTCTCTCAAATTCAGAACGGAATCTGTCAGCGTTGAATCTTAAGGTTGTTTCTCCACTTCGTGCATTGTATGCCGCTATACATACATTCGCACTAGATGTTTTAATCCCCTTTGTAGCAGTATCTTCCTTGTCGGAACAAGCTACAAATCCAATCATGGCACATAAAAATGCTACGATGATTGCTTTTTTTCTGCTATTTGTCATTATTTTTTAAATTTTGATTTATTTTGCAAAAGTACAACAAATTTTTGAAATGACCAAATTTTTTCTAATTTTTTTTAAAATTTCTTTTATTAACTAAACTAAATGATTGATTATTAGATAGAAAAATTTTCAATCTATTCTTTAACTTTCTTTATTCATATCCATTGAACGTTGTAGAAAAAATAGAAACTGGACTAATTTCTTGTTGCGGAATTAGTCCAAGAGAGTTTATATCTATAATTGTTATACTCAAAAAATGAGATAGTTAGAGAAGATAAATCGGTAGGTTGTTTGACTTAGAAATTACACTCTAAGGTAATAAAAGGCATAACGTAACCCATGTGGGCTGTTTTTGGCAATCGCAAGTCTGTTCCCTCTATTACATCGTTATCTTTGAAAGTATATACACCTACCTTTGTACCAAATCCGACCCTAAGAATTGAATACGGAGAAAAATATGCTGTAAACGAACAACCTATTTTTGTACCGTTCTTTTTGTAGGTGTAGTCATTGTCAAGGTATGTAAAATCATTGGTATATTTAGCCCAATCAACTTCTGCACCCCATGCTAATCCGAAATGGTTAGACCAGTTAAACATCGCATTTACTGCAAAACCGATTGAGAGCAAAGATACGTTTTCATCGTTAGAGATAGGAACTATGTTCTTACCTACGATTACTCCATATCCAACACCAATATTATTATATTGTGAGGAGTCGTTATAGACTGCGTATCTTATACTTACATCTGCAGAACTACGACTACAATATATTTTTTGAACTTTATGTTCAAATATACTTAGGTCTGATCCTATAAATATAGTAGTACCTATATCTCCTTGTAATGCTAGAGAGTTTTTTCCTCTTTGAAAAGGATCTTGTTTCTGTGCGAAAGTCATTAATGGCACGATTGTCAATAATATAAGAATACAACGTTTCATTTTATTTATTGTTTTTTTTATGTTAAACTTTTTATTTT
>CAVAII010000195.1:2844-12972 GCA_963588535.1 Erysipelotrichaceae bacterium
ACTATATAGTCTCTCCAACAATATTTTTTGCAAAATTAAAAAAAAAACACTGACCAAACTTTTTCTTAATTTTTTTTTTAAAATTTCTTTTATTAACCAAACTAAATAATTGATTATTAGAAAGAAAAAATTTAGTTATTCCCTATTTATATCCTCTATTAAGGTAGTAATAAAATTATTATCTATTTCGTTTTCTATTGGTAAGATGGAAAAAGGAAGATTAGTCTTCTCTAATCTAACTGCGTCTTTTTCAGTAGTTATTAGCTTGTGATGAGAGTTTGCAAGGTCTTGCAATTCCTCTATCTCCGTAGGGGTAAAACTATGATGATCAGGATATTTCCGCAATATAACCTTATATGCTAATCCTTCCAAATAATTTACTACCGGAGTGGGATTATCTATTCCTGCTACAAGGACTATATTACTATTTTGATTATCAACACCACTATTAATGTTATTTGAAGATAAGTTATGGAGATTATCAACTAATGGCTTATAGATAATAGTAGAGAAAAATACTTTTTGATAAGGTAAAGGACGAAGTTTGCTTATAAACGCCTGTTTATCTCTATATGATAGATTATTAGGTGATTTAGTTACAACGATATAAGATGCTCTTTTGCTTTCTTTTCTTCTCTCTCTAAGACGACCGTATGGTAGAATATGATCTTGAAAATATGGACGATTATATTCTGTTAACAAAATGGTGCGATTAGCTTTGGTTTTTCTATATTGATAAGCGTCATCTAAAAGAACAACTTGTATCTGGGGCAAATTCTTTCTTATATAATCAATAGCAATATTGCGATCCTTACTAACAAAAAACGGAATATTAGGAAACTTATTCTTCATTTGCTTTGGTTCATCGCCTACCTTCTCGGCAGTATCTGCGGTTTGCACTTCTCGTAACCCTTTGGTTTTGCGTTTATAACCTAATGAGACAACAGCAATAGAGAACTTGTCTTGCAAATTTCTTATCAAATATTCTATCATAGGTGTCTTACCAGTACCACCTACCCTAATGTTACCAACACAAAGTACAAAAACATCTGTATAGTGTCTACTTTTTATTATCCCAAAAGAGAAAAAAAAGTTTCTTATTATGCTAATAAGCAAGTACATAGGCGATAGAAAAGATTAAAATTCATAACCTATATTAACAAACATATAAGTTTCTTTCGTTCTTGTGCTATAACCCAAAGACAAACCGATAGGACCTATAATTGTATTGTATGCGTAAGAGGCTCTAACACCGAACAATGGATCAACAGAAAAAATATCTCCAATCTCTTCTGCACTCTGTCCTAATGCCATAGCAAAACTTACATAGTTGTTCTTAAAGATACGATAGCGTGTATTTAACTCAAAGGCAACGAAGTTATTATCCGCAACCTCTATATTACCGATACCTGCAAAAGGAACTTGCTGTTCGATATAATGTCCAAAGAAATGTCCTCCGATAGCATTTTGTAAGATTGTAGGTATTTCCTCACCATATATACCTCTACCATAAAGAGTTGGAGTAATTACAAGATTGTCTATTATTGGAAAAATCTTTTTGAAATTAAAAGATACCTCGCTTAATGGAGTGTTGTTATTATATTTGTAGAAATTGTCTGTATATAGTGCGTAATGTACTTCGAATTTCTGTCCTTTCGGTGAAAAATATTTGCTTACGCAGTTGTCGTAGTGTAGTTTAGCGTGATAAGAAAATAGATGCGATGCCGAAACAAAAGGTTTTCTCGACCTATTACCTATTAGTATAGTCTTATAATAATAGTAATCCCAACGTGCATAGATATCAAACAAGAAGTTCTTAAAACCATAATCCATAATACCAAAATCTACTTGATGTTGGTTATAATCGGAGTTAAAGTCCTTACTACCATTATGATATATATCCATATCCTTGTGTAGATAAGTATAAACAAGAGAAAAAGATGCAAAAGAAGACGGATTAAAAGTTGCTTCTATTTTCGCCATACTCCTTGTACCCAAACGCAAAGTTGCTGCTAACATAGACGGCACAAAAAGATTAATAGGTTTGATAGCATTAAACTGCAAAGACACTTTCTCTTCGTTATCGAACCTAACACCCATAGATATCTCGGCTGCTTTCTTACCTTCGCTCTCTATTCTAATAGCGTAACCATCTCGTTTATACTCTATTTTGTACGATGCGTCTTTGTAAAATAAGTTAGTTCGAAGTTTAATCATTACTTTTTCCAAATCACTTATCGTAGTAGATTTACCTCTCTCCAAATGGAATTTTTCAACCAAATATCTACTATCCACAGGATCTATATTAGAAAACGTAACATCGCTAATTCTCATTCTAATGTTTTGACTTGCTATGTGATAAGGACGTATTCTTTGGGGTACAAAACTTGAATCTATACCTATTTTTTGTTTTAATTTGATTAAGTCGTCCCACTTATCCATAGCAGCCTGTTCGCCACGTCCAATAAGACTATCGATAGCCGTTAGGTTAAAACTTGCAGCAGAATAACCTTTGACATCTACTTTGATGAAAACATCTGTCATTGCGATATTCTCTTCTGTCTTGTTAAGATTACCAATATCAGTTAGTTGAGTAACAATCGAAAGAGTAGAAGAGAATTTCTCAGGTTCTTTTTTGATATCATTTTGTACCGATACACCTATTATAATATCTGCACCCATCGCTTTGGCAACATCAACAGGATAATTATTCAACAATCCTCCATCGACTAACACCATACTATCCAGATACACAGGCGAAAAGACAGCAGGTATAGACATAGACGAACGCATAGCAGTAGCCAAAGTACCAGAATGAAAGACAACCTCCGAAAAGTCTGTTATATCTGTTGCAACACAAGCAAATGGAATAGGTAAAGTATTGAAATCTATGCTATCATGATAACCTAAGGTTAAGCGTGCAAATAGATTCGAGAGGTTCTTACCTTTGATAAAACCCGAAGATGCAAAAGACAACTTACCAGTATTGTTCAAAGCAAACGAAAAAGCGTATGTATCGTTCTTATCTCTCTGTAATATATTCTGTTCGTTGGGATCTATCTTATCTGACAACAAAAAAGGCCAATCTTGTATTCTAACCAAAGAATCTAACATAGATGCATCATACCCGATACAATACAGTCCTCCCATAAGACTCCCCATAGAAGTACCGACTATCATATCTATCGGTATGTTTGCTTTTTCTAATACTTTTAATGCACCAATATGTGCCGTACCTTTTGCACCACCGCCAGACAAAACAAGAGCAACTTTTTTTCTACTATTCTGTGTATTAGTCTGTGTAGTATTCTGTGTATTAGTCTGCGAAGTCTTTTTCTTTTGTGCAAAGACATTACTAACTAATAATGTACTAACTAATAATAGTATTATTGCTTTTTGTTTCATCTTTTTATGGGGTGAAAATGTTTTTTATTTACCTTTTACGTTTTTGTATTCCTCGTTTAAGCCTTTAACTATCTCATCTGTAATATCTAATCCTTTGTCTATATATAATGTAGGACCGTTATATTTAGAATAAGATAGAATGATATTATATTTATCGTGTTTAGCATTGTAATCATTAACAAAAGCCAAAACAGCATTCAATAGTTTTTCGTTTTGAGCGGCTACTTCTTGTTGAAATTGTGCAGGTTGTTGCTGCATTGCTTGCGAAAGTTGTTGCTCTCTTTGCTGAAATTCTTTCTCTTTGGCTTTTTGTTGAGTAAGTGTTAGGTTTTGTCCTGTTTTCAAATACTCTTGTTCTTCTTTTTGTAGTTGTGTGTATTGATTTTTTAGAGAGTTTTCAAGGTTTGTTTGCTTTGCTTTCAATTCCTTCTGCATCTCTACTGCCATAGTGTATTTAGCCATAATAGTATCAGTATTGATATACGCAATCTTCATATTACCAGACTGCACAATCTTACCAACTTTCGTGTTCGCAGTATTATCATTACTACTATTTTTGAACAGTCCAATCAAAGCCACTACTAATGCAACAATAGCCACAACTAACGTAATAATTACTAATGCTTTATTACATTTACAACCTTCTTTTTTATCCTCACTTCTCTCTACTGTATCTTGTATAACGTTATTATCTATTTCGTTATTAGGCAAATTATTAGTAGTATTATTTACTTCGTTTGCCATCTCTTGTGTGTTGTTATTCTCTTCCATCGTTTTTCTGTTTTTATGTTTTGAATGTGTTTGCAAAGTTACTAAAAAATTATTTATCTAATACTCTTTGCATTAAAATATTTATATTTTACCTATTATCTCTGTAATAGAAGAAAGTTTATGACGAGTGCAATAATCAGACAAATCACTGATAATCTGTTTGCAAACACTCGGATTAATGAAGTTAGCAGTACCTACCTCAACAGCCGACGCACCTACTAACATAAATTCCACAACATCCTTTGCACTCATTATTCCACCTATACCAATAATTGGAATCTTCACTGCCTTAGATACTTGCCATACACATCTAAGTGCAATAGGTTTGATAGCAGGACCACTCAATCCACCTGTAATGGTAGAGAGAATCGGTTTTTGTTTTTCGCTATCCACTGCCATCGCTAATACAGTGTTTATCAACGATACAGAATCTGCACCACCATCTTCTACTGCTTTTGCAATATCCACAATATTAGTAACATTAGGTGTAAGTTTAACAATTAAATGTTTTTTATAAACTTTTCTAACTTCCTCAACACACTTCTTTGCCATATCTGCTTTTACACCAAACGACATTCCTCCTTGTTTAACATTTGGACATGAGATATTTAACTCAATCGCAGGTATAGTCTCCAAGGCGTTTATCTTTTCTGCTACATAGCAATAATCCTCTATACTCGAACCAGATACATTAACTATTATATTCTTATTCTTGTTTTTTATCTTTGGATAAATATTCTCACAAAAATACTCTACACCCTTATTCTGCAATCCTACTGCGTTAATAATCCCAGATGCAGTCTCTGCTAAACGTGGATATGGATTACCCTCTCTCCTGTCTTTTGTAGTACCTTTAACTATAAAACCACCTAATGTACTCAAATCCAAGAAGTCTTCATACTCTGTACCAAAACCAAATGTACCAGATGCAGTTAGCAATGGATTTACTAAACTTAACGAACCTACTTTTGTATTTAATCTATTATCTATCATCGTCTTATTATCAAATTTTAATACTACCAATTCAAATCCTTTGCATTAAACACAGGTCCCTCTGTGCATACACATACATTACCATCTTTTTTAGTATCCGTAACGCAGCACAAACAAGCACCTACTCCACATGCCATTCTATTCTCTAACGATACATAACAATCTATGTTTCTTTCTATTGCTAACTTGCTAATGGCTTTCATCATAGGTGTAGGACCGCATGTAATAAAAGTAGAAAAATCATTATTAATAATCGTGTTACTCGTTACCATACCTCTCTCTCCCATAGAACCGTCTTCGGTAGATATATAAACATCACAAACCTCTTTGTATTTGTCAATTAAAAACAATTGTTCCTTCGTCTTAGCACCTATCAAAATACTAACTTTTTTACCCATTTCCTTATATTTTTTTGCTAAATAATACAATGGTGCTGTACCTACTCCGCCACCAATTAATAACGCATTATCTATAAGAGGAAACGAATTACCAAGTGGAAAAACTACGTTAAGTCTCTCACCTAATTTATAGCAAGATAGTCTTTTGGTAGCATCGCCAACGATTTGCACAATAATCGTAATTGTGTTTTGTTTGTAATCTACATCGTGAATAGAAATAGGACGGCGAGAAATTCTATCTCTCACATTCTCAACTAATATGTTAACAAATTGTCCTGCTTTTATTTCTTTTAATTCTTCTTCGCTCTTTAAACACATCATAAACAATGTAGAAGACAGTTGCTTATAATCTTTTATATATAAATCTCTTTGATATTTCATCTCTCAAAAAAACTATTTATTAGGGTACAAAATTAATAAAAAAAACAATACTTAAACAAAAAATTAGTAACTTTGCACCATAATTTTTAACGAAAATGAATAAATTCTTTTATACAATAATAGCATTATGCATAGTAATGTTCGCCTCTTGCAATGCAGATTTTGATCCAAACGATGAGTGGAGAGAAAATATGATAATCTATTGTCTATTAGATCAAGACGAAGACACAACTTGGGTAAGAGTAGAAAAAGGTTTCTTAGGTGGTAATGCAATCGAAAATGCAAAACAAAAAGATAGCATTTATTACGATAAAGACGATTTAGATGTTAAACTTTATGCTTATAATGTGTGGAATGAGAATGAATTAAAAGAAGTTTTTGATTTTACTTACACTCCTATTAATAAACAAAGCGGAGATTTTTATTCGTCTTCTTCTTGTCCTATTTATTATTGTGTAACAAAAGGTAAATTAAGTCCGTATTACATATATAAATTAGTTGTAACTAACACTAAAACAAATACTACTGCTACCTCTAAAACTAAGTTGATAGGTGATTACAAAATAGAAAACAACAACTTTACTTTTACTGAAAAAGGTGGTGCAATGAAAATAGTATGGTCTAATAATTATTCTACGGGGGAAGGTGAGAGCGAACTTGCTAAATTATTTAGTGTTAGCATTCGTTTTAATTATACCGAAAATGGTGCAATCCAACACATAGATATCCCTGTTAGCAAACGTACAAATGATAATAAATCATTCTCTTTATCTACATTAGTAGATACTGCAACAATGTTTTCATCTATGCGTCTGCAACTAAAAGATAAACAACATTTGGGTTGGTATGCTACACGTCCTTTCGAGATTCGTGTATCGGCAGGTGATTTAGATATGTTTGATTATATATCTATTAACAACACGCAAAACACACTAACTTACACTTCTATTTATAGCAATATTGATGGTGCAATTGGTTTGTTTGCTGCAAGACGTAATAATATCTACAAAGGTTTTGCAGACAAAAACATCCCTAACCAAATAAAAGCACAAGTTATGGCATTAGGGTGTTTTGAGTAAGGTATAATATAATAATGTATACATATATTAATGTAAAAGGAATTTAAGTATTATACAATCACTCCAAACAATACTTTAAACACTACAAATATCGTTTCTATAATTGTTGCAAGTACTGCAAATAATAGCATAAAACGTATTCTGCAAAATGTTTTCCAACCGAAATATTTAATAATAAATTCTGCTGTTTTGTCTGTTATTTTTTCTAAACTTAATGTGAGTTTTTTAATCATTTTATTTATGGTTTTTGATGTTAATGATTGTTGTTTTTTTTTGATATTACTAAATTTTAGTTTTTTGTAAAAGGACCTCTACTTTTTACATAGAAGTCCTTGAATTTAGATTAATGTAGAACTAGTCACTAAGACCAAAAGAAGAGATAAAACATTACACAGTAGTTGGCAATACTTTTTCCTCCAATGTAACACCTTTAAGATTCTTTTTTAGTGCTACACTCGGATAAAAACGACAACTAACTAATCGGATTGTGTCGGCAGTGATAGCATCTTGACTTTCAACCGCTTGTGCTTTAATTTTTGGGATGAACGAGCCAAGTGTTCCACACTTAATTGCTGATCCTGTCTGCAAATGATAAAATAGGAAATCTTGCAAACTACGCAAACATGCTAAGACATCCGCAGGGTTCAAAGTCGTAGCTGCACTGATTTCTGAACTCAATTGTTCAAGATTTACATCTGCACCTCTAAATAGAACAGCATAACAAAGATTTTTTTGTTCGCCACCAACCCAAATTTTTCTGATTTTTGATTTTGTGTAATACATAATGATAATAAGTTTTTTAAAAGTTATTAAATAAATTTCTTTTTACTACTCCTTAGATTAAGTACATATCTTAACCTCGTTTCGTAATACAAAATTACAACTTTTTTTCGACATAGCCAAATATTTTTTGCATTTATTATCACTTATTATAAAAAAAGTTAGATATATTTATTTAACATTATAAACAGAATATTTTTTACGTTTTTCTAACATTAAACTGACAATAAAAAACCGTCCATTTTTACTAACCTTTTACGATAGAATCAGCATAGTGCGTGTTATTTTTAACATCATAGATGATCAGATCTGCCATATCACCTGTATCCCCTATACAATTCATATACATCAAAGCATCAGTTACTTGAATATCCAAATTCAGTTCATTGGAAATCTTAATAGCATTTTTTTGCCATAATTCTGTTGCATCTTTATCAGGTATTGCAACAATTGAATCTATTTCCAAATTTTTTAGATCCATTAACATTTCCTTGCTAAAACCAGTTGATCCACCTGTTGCTAACCATGCATATTCAGGATATAATAAATTAGCAATCACAGCATTCTTCTCACCTTCTACTAATCTAACCTCAACATTCTTAGCACCTTCCTCTTTTATCATCTTCATTAGTTTCGGTAAGCCAAACAAACATAGTTGCATATTGAATTTTTGATATTCCTCCTCTTCTTCTTGATTAATTAGTTGTCGCTGTCGCTCTCTGTCAATCATCGTATGTAGCCAACTGCAATTAAAACACGACAATGTGTATTCAAATGCCTGATCTTTTTGGTGAAAAGAGTATGTATTATATGGGTTTGTAAGTCCAGATTCAGCATAAAAGAAATCATATTTTTTATATTTTTCAGGCTTAAATCTTTTACCGTCTGCATCATAATAGATTATTCTTGCAGTACGCACTTTTATTTGAGTATCAAAGTAATAATACAATGTAGCATCAAATCTATGTACATCGCCATTAACTATTACTGTTTTGGTTAATCCTCCTCTAACCAACATTTCACGTAGACACTTATTAATATCATCCTCTTTATATGAAGTAAAAGTAGGAATAATTAAGTTAGTTTTTAGTGAAGAATTAATGGATGTAATAGTACCTTTCACCCCAATTGATATATTGACAGGTTTCTTATTATCATTACTGTCAATGTAGTAATAATCACATTCCACGATATTCTGTTTACCTTTACGAGTGAAATTCTTTATCTCATCTACTGTAATAGTGTCATAATTACAAACAGTAGCAATCGTTTTTGTACTATAAGGTAATGATTTAGTAGAGGTAGAGGTAACAATGTTTTTTGGTGATAGAATAGGGGTGGAATAATTACTGATAATATTTGGATAATTACTGATTTTACTCTCCTCTTTACTGATATTATCGGATTTTTTACTGATGAAATTTTTTATCTTATTTATTATGTTGAAATTAGGTGTAAATGAAACAGATGTAGAAGATACGTTAGATGGTTTCTTACCTGCCATAGAATAGCGATAACCATTATCGTAAGATGGATAAATACCATTATGAAACTTACATTTTCCCTTAAAACACATACCAAAACCTGTGACAGAAAAATCTACATAATCCCCTGCTTTTTTATCACGGAAGTTGTTTTTATAAACAAAAGGGGTGAATTTATGTTCTCCACAAAACGGACAGTCGTAATATTTGAACTTATTTCTCGAATCTCTTTCAAGTTCAAACTCAGGTCTCTGTTCACCTATTGCTAAATTATCATCAGGGTTGTTATTCAAATGAATGCTATTTTTCTCATTTTTCTCTTCGCTGTTTAATAATGCTTTTTTCACTAACTCAATCTTCTCATTCAAAGAAGGTGTAGAATTAGAATTTTGTTTATTTTGTTTATTTTCCATTTTTTAAAATGTTTTTATGTTTACAAATAAGGTTAAAAAAATCTATACAAATAAGGTTAAGAAATTCTATACAAATAAGGTTAAGAAAATCTATATTTAGTATGGTATTCTTATTATATAGCAGCAGTTTTACTGCTATATAATAGAATACAAATATAGGTTTTTTGTTTTTTTGTTTATCTGTCAATCGGACAATCGTACAAATACTATAGTGTCTGTCTGTCCGTCCGATTTTCTGACAGATGTTTTGTCTATTGTTATTCGTTATCTGTGTCATCGCTTAGTAATTTTTAGGTTTAATTTTAAATTGAAAATGCATATCATCAGTTATTTCGAGTATTTCTCCGGTGTTAGTTTCTAATATAATGTTATCCTCGTTTACCTTAAACACTTCTACATCGTAAAAGTCAACATTATCTATCAT
>CAVAII010000196.1:0-5285 GCA_963588535.1 Erysipelotrichaceae bacterium
CCTATTATCGTGCTCACACCGAGACTGTTTGGGGAAAATATATGACAGAATTTGTGCATCGTTTGGCACTAAATAAATATCGTTTCTCTAATGATATCGATGCTTGGGTAATAGAAAGTCTTTTCCCTAAGGGTAGAAAAAATATTGACCCTCTTTTGAAGTACGAAGATATCTTAATTGATAATCTAATGGATTAGTATTCAAAAGAAAAGAGTTTACAAAGTAATTATTTTAGAACAGAAACAACTAAAAATATAGAATACAAAATGAAAAAATTAATTCTTTTATTACTTGCATTGATTTGTTGTACTAATATCAATGCCCAAAAAAGTTTTACATTAGAAGATATTTGGTTAAAATATAAATTCCGCCCCAAATATATAAGCGAGATTCGTTCCCTATCTAATGGCGAACAGTATTGCATACTAACACAGCAAGGAATAGAACAATACGACTACAAGACAGGCGAAAAGGCTGGTTATTTGATTAATTTCTCTACTCTTTCCTTAGATGCTAACTCTATAATTACAGATTATGCAATTAGTAAGGATAACAAGAAAATTCTTTTAACCGCTAACCCTGAGTATATCTATCGCCGTTCGTTTGTCGCATACTATTATATATATAATGTAGAGGATAAAAGCGTTGTTAAGTTGAGAAAAAACAAAGTTCAATTAGCAGAACTTAGTCCTGACGGCAATAAAGTTGCTTTCGTCTTGGATAACAATCTTTATATCACAGATTTGACCACCATGACCGAAAAGCAAATAACCTTTGACGGCAAAAAAAATCATATAATCAATGGTACAACAGACTGGGTATACGAAGAGGAATTTGCAATTACAAAAGGTTTCTATTGGAATAATTCTTCCGACAAAATTGCCTTCTATCGTTTTGACGAAAGCAATGTAAAAGAATATACCATACCTTTCTATTTGGTAGATTCTATCTATCCTAACAACTACACCTATAAATATCCTAAGGCTGGCGAAGATAACTCTTTGGTTGATATATATGTATACGATATTCAAACAAATAAGACTAACAAAATCAACGTCCCTGAGCATAATGATATATATTTGCCTCGTATGTCTTGGACAAAAGCAGATAATCAATTGTCTTACACTTGGATGAATAGACATCAAAACGAATTGAGGTTATATTTGGTTGATATGTCCACAATGCAAAGCAATTTGGTCTTTACAGATACCGACAAATGCTATGTTGAACAACCTGAAAACCCTATATTCCTAAATGATAAACAGCACGCAATAGTCAAAAGCGAAAGAAATGGATTTATGAACTTATACCTTTTGGATTTGAAAACAAAAGAGGTTCGTCCTATAACTTCTAATAATTATGATATCGACAATATTTGCTTTGTAGACGAAAAAGAAAAATGTATATACTTCACTGCTGCAAGTACTTACTCTTATAATAGAGAACTTTTCAAGGTTAATTTCAATGGAAAAAAACTTACTCAAATCTCAGACAAAAACAATCTCGGTATGTATTCTGCCAAATTCTCTGATAACGGCAAATATTATATCGGCACATTCTCTAATGCTTCTACTCCAACTACTTACACTATTAATAATAACAAAGGAGACGTCCTTACTACCTTACAAGACAACAAAGTACTTAAACAACAACTTCAAGACTATAACCTTCCAAACAAAGAGTTTAGCAGTTTTACTACTACCTTAGGCGACACTTTGCATTATTGGATTTTGAAACCTATCGACTTTGATAAATCAAAAAAATATCCAATTCTTTTCTATGTCTATGGTGGTCCTGGTAGTCAAGAGGTCTTAAATTCTCAAGATCGTTTCTTTGATTATATGTGGTTCAGATATTTAACTCAAAGGGGCTATATTGTTGCTTGTGTTGACGGAAGAGGTACAGGTATGAGAGGAAGTGATTTCAAAAAATGCACTTATCTTAACTTAGGCGACAAAGAATGCGTTGACCAAATGGAAGCAGCCAAATATTTTGGATCTTTAGATTATATTGATAGCAAAAGAATAGGTATATTTGGCTGGTCTTACGGCGGTTATATGTCTTCTTTGTGTATCACAAGAGGACATGAATATTTCAAGACGGCTATTGCTGTTGCTCCTGTAACTAACTGGCGTACCTACGATAATATCTACACCGAAAGATTTATGCGTACTCCACAAGAGAATGCCGATGGTTATGACAAGAACTGCCCTATTAATTTTGCTGACCAATTAGAAGGCAATTTCTTGTTGATACATGGTAGTGCTGACGATAATGTTCATTTACAGAACACTATGCGTTTTACCGATGCCTTGATAAAGAACAATAAACAATTCTTACAATTCACTTATCCTGACAAAAATCACTCCATTTATGGAGGAAACACTCGTTATCATCTTTACACAATGATGACTAATTTCTTAGAAAAAAATCTATAATTTATCTAAGGTGAGTAACAAAAAGGATAATGTTAAGAAAATGATATAAACCTAAATTCTTTACTGATAATAATCAAATAAAATCAGTAAAGAATTTAATAATATCAGTAAAGAATTTAATAAAATCAGTAATCGTTGGAATAAAATCAGTAATCGTTGGAATAATATCAAAGATTATTCGGATAATATCAAAGATTATTTTGATAAGAAAACGAAAAAAGAAAAGCAGATAAAACCAAGAAAAAAGATAACTTAATGTAATTATCAAAAATTAAGAAAACTAAATTAGATTATGTATCAAGAATTTTTGAAATACAACAAAGAGAACAATTTATTCGATCCCAACAAGGACAAAATATTACTTGCCGTTAGCGGTGGCATAGATTCTATGGTTATGGTCGATTTATTTCGCCGTCTAAATTGTAATTATGCTATTGCTCATTGCAATTTTCATTTGCGTGGCGAAGAATCTATGCGTGATGAGAGATTCGTAACCGACTATGCTACAAAACATAACATTACTTTGTACAAACAAGAGTTCGACACCTTTACCTATATGGAGGAGAACAAAAAAAGTCTGGAGATGTCCGCTCGTGATCTCCGCTATGATTGGTTCGAGAAAATTGTTAACGAACATGGTTTCACTCTTTTAGCAACTGCTCACCATGGAGACGATAGTGCCGAAACTTTTCTTATCAATCTTTTGCGTGGTACTGGTATTGCGGGCTTGCATGGTATATTACCTAAGAGCAACAATATTATTCGTCCACTGCTTTTCACTTCAAGACGCAAAATTAACGAATACGCACAAAAACATAATATTGAACACATCGAAGACTCCACAAACAAGGACAATAAATACACAAGAAACAAGATTCGTAATGAGATAATACCTGTTTTAAGAGAGATTTCGCCTAATTTTGATATAATAATCCGCAAAGATATTGAGCGATTAAGGGAAACAGAACAGGTTTTCAGGGAGGTAATTGAGAAAACAGAGAAAGAGATTTTGATTAACAAGAACGGAGTTATTGAAATAGAGTTATCAAAGGTTAAGGCATTGAAACCTATTCACATATATATGTATGAAATACTTAGCGAATATGGATTTAATGAGACAAACATCAATTCTATTTGCGAGGCAATAGACGATAATAACTCCTCAGGAAAACAATTTTACAGCGAAAACTATCGTCTTATCATAGACAGAAATCATCTTTTGATAACTCGTACCGAAAAAGAGAAAACAATCAAACAAGACTACCTTTTGTATGATTATCAAACGAATATCTCTTCCCCGATTAGTCTACATCAAGAGATATTAAGGGATTTGAAGTTTATCAAAATTCAAAAAAGCAAGAGTATTGCTATGTTAGATTATGATAAATTAAGATTTCCTCTAACTCTTCGCCACTGGAAAAACGGTGATTACTTTATTCCATTCGGTTTTAATGGCAAACAGAAACTTTCTGACTATTTTTCTAACAACAAATTCTCTCTTTTACAGAAAGAAAGTCAGTGGTTGTTGTGCAGTGGTGAGGATATAGTCTGGGTAGTTGGCGAAAGAATCGACGATAGATTCAAAATAACCGACAAAACTCAAACAATATACAAATTAGAATTGGATTAGGATTCTTTTTCTGCGGTATCTTGCGGTAGTTCTTTGGGCTGGATTTGATTATATCGTCTAAAAGATTTCTCTATATTATGAGTAAAGGAATAATAATAGTAGTAGACCAAAAAGAATAATATAATCATCACATCACCAACGGCTAACGCACGATAACCTAAGAATATTATTGGGATTATTACTTGAAATATTTTGGCAATAGTATAAAACAACAATCCCCATTTATATCCCCTAAACAGCAAATGACACCCATACAGAATCAACACACCTACCACTATACAGAACACATACATCAACCTATTAGTAGATACAAAGAACAAAAGATTCTCTTTATAGAAATACAAAGTATCCGAAACCATAAGGGTAGAGATATAATCTATTATATTTTGTTTGCCAAATACCACAAACACATTAAATACAGTATAAATCAAACCCCAAATTGCAGACAGAATAACCATAAACCTAAAAAAACGTCCTGCTTTTATAGACTTATCAAATATTCTGACTATTATTTTCTTTAATCTTAAATTCATTTACTCGCTACTTCTATTATTATTTGCTGTAATTAGTTTTTTGTTTAGTGTAACTATTAAATTATCTTCACTAACTATTTTATCGTCTTCACTAACTATCAAAATATTTCGACGAATTATCAAAATGTTTCCACAAATCATTCAAATCTTTCCACGAATTATTTTTTTATTTCAACGAAATATTTCACCTCTTTCTATACCTATTCTCTTCTTTTCTCTATTTAATAAAATCCTACCTATATTTATCTTTTTGTTTAGTATAGTTAATCGCCTTTTTATTCTAATAATTAAGCAATTAACTATACTCTACAAAACGATTTTATATCTTAGATTATTTAACTTCTATTTCGTCACCAAATAAATGCGAAGGATATCCCTCTCCTGAGTGTCCTTTTGGACAATTGCCGATACTCTTAGCAAATATTTTGATATATCTTGCCTTTTCATTGCAAGAAACTGAGTAATTAACAACCTTAGGATTGTCTTTTACGTCTTGCTTCAGAACGCCTGTAATTTCTTTCCAATGATCGCCGTCATTAGAAACATAGAATTTCACATACTCAGGCAAAAATATCCAACTACCTTGCTCATCTAAGAAGTTGATATTTATATTACTAATTTGAGTCTCTTTTTCCATATCCAAAATAGGACAGAAATCCTTACCATAGGTTCCAACCCACGCAT
>CAVAII010000197.1:0-3660 GCA_963588535.1 Erysipelotrichaceae bacterium
TTGTCGCCGTCCCTGATTTTGTTTTGATTTTCATTACATAGTTACCTTTTGGATAATCTTCTACATTTAATAAATAATGATAACTATCAATCTTCCACTCATTTACTTTCTGTCCTTGTTCGTTAAATAACTCTAACATTTGCATCCGGAAAGAACATTGAATGTTTACTTCTTTATTTGCGGGATTAGGAAATATAAAAGTATAATTATCAACGATATTTACAAGAGAAGAAGAGTCGGTGGTATCAACAATAGTAGTGTCAGCAAGGATGGGGAATAAATACAAAACTAAATCAGACATCTGTTCCCAATCGCTACTATTTAAACTATCAAGTGAACAATTATCAATATCATCACCTCTAAATAGTAGAGATCTTGATAAAGCGACATTTGTAGAATAGAAACAAGTAGAACTATAAAGATAAGTCATATAGGAAGCACGATAATTAATATCCGCACCTCCTCCCCAATTATATTCATTCGGGAAAAATGGATAAGGTTTAGGG
Source organism: Erysipelotrichaceae bacterium (assembly GCA_963588535.1). Lineage (GTDB taxonomy): Bacteria > Bacteroidota > Bacteroidia > Bacteroidales > P3 > Scybalousia_A. The sequence continues at coordinate 507 of CAVAII010000197.1, forward strand.
TTGTCAACCACGGCATAAAATTCTCCGTTCACACTAACAGATGAATCAAAGAATAATTCTATATAATGATCTGAAACATTTTTTACTACTACATTTCCATTTGTGGTATCGTAACAACTTTCTAATTTTACTTTTCTCAATATGTTTAGCGAATCATCAGCGATACACAAATAACCATGCATTGAACCATAATCAATATATTGGAATAATGCAGCAACGCCGGCGATTTGTATTGATTCATCTGTTTCGTATCGTTGAGCCACGTCTTCAATTAAATATGTGAAGTTTTTATTATAGTAACTTTCAAGAAATGTGTATGTTTGGGTGATACGCGAATCATTTAGAATATCTAAATTTAATGGATTATTGTTGTCATTAGTAAAAAAACAACTTTCACAAAAGGGCTCAGTTAGCAAATACCTATCTTCGTATTCCCTTGTTTGTGCAAATACAAGACTATTTGTAAAAATACATGCTAAAAACAAAAACAAAATCTTTTTCATCTTTTTATCTCCTATTATTTTTGACAAATTATGGTGTAATTAGTACTATCTCTGTATAATGAAATTTGCTGTGAATATGCTGGAAAGTTAGTATAATACGAGCAACTAAAAGCACCGCTATTTGGTCTTTCTACAATGCCTATACTTAAACTATCTATCTCATCGCAAGTAGTTGAAATATTAAAATCAAATATTCTATCAAATAGATAAACATCTAATCCAGGTGTTCTACCCAATGTCAAAAATTGTAAATTGTCCGTATTATATATTGTTATGTCTTTTAATAAATTATAACCTACTCTATGCGTCTGTGGCTTAGACACTAACGCGGAATAATTTTGTGTTCGATAAGGATGTATTTGCACAATCATATCTCTCATATCAAATCCATTACAAAACAAACAATGTAATATACCTCTTGGTTCATCAAATTCTAAATCCATTATCTTAGAACGACCTTCTCTTGTATCTATAGTTGCCTGCGTGGATACAATATTTAGATTATTTAAATCTATTAAATTAAATTCCATCCAACCAGTATTCATTACAGATTCCCCTACAACAACATGATTTAGATCTTTTCTTAACGTCCACAAATGATATTTGGGGTCTATAAAATGATGACATAGCGGATCTGTATAAAATTCTTTTCCAGTGCAATTCGATATATTATCTATTTCATGCCGTGTTAATGTGAATGTGGTATCATTTTTAGCACCCAAAACTGCAATATAGTCATCCGTCTGTACAATGTCTAACAAACGAACATCAGCTTGATACATCACAAAGTCATTATTAAGCAGATCGTAAGAGATAAAATAGTTATTTTGTAAATAATTATTTTGATTTGCCAATAAGAGTAATTTAGGTTTCCCTGCAGAGATACAAAAGTCAATATTAGTTAAAGTATATCTAAAAAGAACATTATTTAAGGGATGAAGTAGATTATTTAAATGGTAAATACTAAGTGTTGGATTGATTGCAATATCAAAAAAAGCATTTATATCTTTGTATGCGATAAGGTTATTATTAGCAGAGTCTTGTCCACACATAAAGATATATTTGTCTACTATACAAAAATCTGTAATAGTATGACCACTAATTTTAACTGTTTTTATTGTATTTGTATTTATGTCGGTTAAGTAAAAGACCGACGTATCACAAATATCCTTATGATAATATATATCCCCTTGGATCATAAATCTACCATCTGTATATTTGTTACTACCGTAATGTACTAGGGAAATAATATGGTCATTATCCCAGTTTTCCGTTTTAATAGGCATTACACCATTGATTGCAGTATTTGGAATACTCCTTTCTGTACTCGGAAAAATAGAAATAGAGATTTGTGCAAAACTATATTTCGGAAACAGAACTATTATCAAGAATGATAACAAAAGGTACTTTACATTTTTCATAACTTTTTAGTTTTAATATTATTATCTATTATCTTTACAGCTGCAAAATTATACAAAATATTTTAATCAACCAAACATTTAATAAAAAATTTTGCAAAAGAAATGTGTTCTTCTTTCTACTGCACAATCACCTTCTTTGTCGTCGTCCCTGATTTTGTTCTAATTTTAAGGACATAGTTACCTTTTGGATAGTCTTCTACATTTAATAAGTAATGATAACTATCTACTTTCCACTCATTTACTTTCTGTCCTTGCTCGTTAAATAACTCTAACGTTTGCATACGGAAAGAGCATTGAACGTTTACTTCTTTGTTGGCAGGATTAGGGAAGATAAAAGTATAATTATCAACGATATTCACAAGAGAAGAAGAGTCGGTAATGGTGGTATCAACGATAGTGGTGTCGGCAAGGATTGGGAATAAGTATAAAGTTTTATTGTCTTCTTTTACCCATTTCCCATCATTTCCATAGATATCGATACAATCGGAGAGATTATTTTCATCTTCAGAAAACATAGTTTTTTTGTATAATGAAAAATTTTTAGTATCAGAACAGAATCCTCCATAAACGTCTACCCAATAATATTTTGTAAAAGGCTTCATTTCTTCTATCCAGTTATAATCATTTGATGAAAGAGAAGGAGGTTTTGGACTATCTATCATAACATAGAAATCTCCATCTACACTAATAGGTGTATCAAAAAATAACTCAACATAATGATCTGAGGCATCTTTTGCTACTACCTCTCCGTCTATAGTATCAAAATAACTTTCCAGCTTTACTTTTCGTAACACATTCAATGAATCGTCAGTGATACACAAATATCCATGCATTTTACCCAAACCAATATTACTAAATAGTGCAGCGATGCCAACTATTTCTATTGGTTCATCTGTTTTATAATATTGAGCCTTATCTGTAATAGTAAAAGTTAACGATTTGATACTTCCTCCTTCAAGATATCCCCAAAATACATCACTAGTAAATGGTCCTGAAGAAAAAGAATCTTTAGATATATCCAATTCAAAGTCAGAAACAATACTACCAGTACAAGGACAATCATCATAAAATGGTGAAGGAAGTAGATACTGATCTTCGTATTCTCTTGTTTGAGAAAATACTAAACTACTTGCAAAAATGCACACTAAAAGTAAAAACAAAATCTTTTTCATTGCTTTATCTCCTATATTTTACTGCACAATCACCTTCTTTGTCGCCGTCCCTGATTTT
>CAVAII010000198.1:0-3619 GCA_963588535.1 Erysipelotrichaceae bacterium
TTTTAAGAAATAAAGTAAAAATTTTAATAAAAAAAATTGGTAGATAGTGAGTTTTTTTTAATTTTGCAAAATAATTAATAAACACTATAATAGATATGAAATTTAGAGTTTTAGCATTGAGTGCTGTGATGTTGTGCGCATCTGTAATGACCTTCGCACAAGAAGGACAAGTAACAAAAAAACACAATTTTGGTTTAGGTCTATCTTCTAAACTATCTGGGTCAACTAATAACTACCTGAAAGGACCTATAAATAATTTTCCTGGTCTTTTTGGTAACATTGACAAGAATTTGGATTTGAGTATATCCGCTCATTACGAATATGCTATAAATCGGAATATGTACTTAGGTACAGGCCTAACGTATATGTTCAACCGCACGGAATTAACCCTTATGAATGGTTCATCTTCTTGGGGCGAGACTTCGTACAATATGCACGATATTGAGATACCTTTGTACTTCGATTACAAACTCCCTATTATGCGTAATATCAACCTATTCGGAGGTGTCGGCGTAGCAGGAATGATCAATCTTTCTTCCGACGAAGACATAATAACAAAAGACACTTTCTCTCCTTATCTACTACTAAGGGCTGGTTTTGATGTTTTGTCTAATCACAGACTACAATTTGTACTACAATACCATCTATCTCTTAACAACAATTACCAAATCAACACCATAGTTTCTCCTGTTTACGACACTGAGTACAAAGTAAATATCTTTGATATCGGCTTTAATTTCTACTTCTAATAATTCATATCTCATTACTCAACATCAACTAACATTATCAATGTATTTTGTTAATACTTTCTAAACTAAGACTAACTATTTAGTTTGACATAAATCTTAATAACCCCTAATGGAACTCTCTTTCAAAAGAGTTCCATTTTTCGTCTTGTATCATAATTTTACAAAAAATATAAAAATAAACGTTGGAGAACAATACCTCATACTATTTTTATAATAAATTTTATCTGCAAATTAAATATTATAATAATCTTATTTACATCGTATTATAAAATCTTACTATTGATAATATTTATTATTTTTGATAATTTTAATAGATTTTCCTTGGTCGTATATAGTTTTTTTGTATCTCGTGCAAAACAATTGAAAATTAATTTAAAATTAGTGAATCATGAAAACATGGAAAATTTTGCTATTTTGTATAGTATTCGTATCTTTCGCATTTGTTTCAAAAGCTAGACCTGTTTATGTTTATGAAAAAAGCGGGGGACAGTTCGTTGTATTGGGATTTTATATTGGATATGACACCGTAACACAACAAGTAACATTTACAACAGATGGTGTGGGAAATCCCATAGAATTAACAAGCATTGTGTGTAAGGGAGCAGGTGTACTCAAATGCAAAAAGTCTGGAGCAAATGGCGTTATTAGATTTGATAATGGTCGTACTTTCGGTAGAATATTGAAGATGCAGTCGGCTCATTTAGTGAGGAAATAGTTATGTTTCAGTCTCACATACGTGTACAGTCTCGGAGAATTTTATTCTTTCTATAAATTCTGAAATGATTGATGATATAGAAGATACCATTATCAAGAATAAAGAATACTCAGGGGTAATCTCAAGAAAAGAAAGAATAACTTCAATTGAGGAGAAGGATTGTATTTTGGTTTTTACTGCAAAATGGACGAATGCAGAAGACGATGGAACGGGTAGGATATTAATTACGATAGACGAATTAGTTATATGATAAAACTACTACTAAAATATTTTTTTATCTATTTTTGTATTTGGGTTTGTTCTTTGCAAACATTCTCGCAAGATATAAACAACAACTCTCGGGTTGTAATAGATACTTCTGTGTACACAAGTTTAAATGTAAAATGTTTAGGGGATATGTCTGCTATATCTCTCAATGATAGTCTATTATTCTATCTAAAAGAAACAAATCCACAACAGACATTTATCGATTTCTTTTGCTTTAATTTCAATAGTCAAAAAGAATCTACTATTTATGCGTATTTTGATAAGTCTTGCGAATATCTAAACGATAGGTCTGCGTACCCTATTAGCGACTTTTGGTTCTATGATACTTGCCTATTCGTTACAAGTTCTAACACTATATTTTGTTTTGATAGACAATCAGATACTACATATTTATATAGTAAAAAAATTGTTTTCTCGGAATTTAGAAGTTTTTTCAAAACTGAAAATTTTGGCGACTCAATAAAACTTTTCTGGGGAGCATCCCCTAAAGGTACTATTTCTTTAGTTTTATATGATTTTGTTAGAGACAAAAAGATCTCCTCTTGTGAACAAATTTTTAGAATAACGCCTTTGTTGTATTTTACACCAAGAGATATGATAGCAACTAATGGCAAGTATGTTTTTTACACTAATTGTAACGAATACAAAATATATATCTATGATATTCAATTCAATAAGATAGACTCTATCTATTACAACAAAAATAATTGGACACTTCTTACCGAACAAAGATCAAATGAAATAATGCAAAAATGCAAACAACCTATAGATATCATATACAATTTTGATGAGGAAATAAACGCATATTCTTCTATTAGAAGAATCCTATCATTTAACGATTATTTAGTCGTCTTTTACTCTCAAACAGAGAATGATAAATGGATGCATTTGTATGATTTATGGCAAATTGACAAAGATGGTAAATGGAAAATAATTGATCAATCTATTAATGATTATACAAAAGGAGATAAAGCGAATAAACTATATTGTTTTAGGAACTTTGTAAATAATAAAGATGAGATTTTTGCCGTAGAACCAGATGTTCCTATATTTAGAAAAGATTATCAAACAGAGGAACAATATATGAAAGCGTATGATAATCACCAATTAAAGTATGATTGCGTCTTAAAAATAGAAAAACTACACTTTGAATGAAAAAGGTATTTGTCTATATTATCTTGCAGATGAGCCTAATGAATTGTTTTTCGCAAGAACAATTTATAAATTTGTTCGCAGACACTGTGGTAATCGACAAAGAGAACGTTTTTTGTATTACTCTATCCTCAGAGAGTTGTCATCAGTGTTACAAAGAATTAAATAAGTTTTTGCAATTAGATAAACACTACCCAAAGAGTGATTTCTATATAATCTGCATAGATAGACAAGAGAATATTTCATCGGCAATGGTAAGAAAATACTTATTAGACCTCGCCAAAGATTATTTTCCTGATATAGAGAACATTTTGTTTAAATCAATTGAGGACAAACAAGATAAATTATTTGGATACTCATTTAATATAAAAAATAACCCAATGGTTTTTCACCTTTCTTCCGTTATTGATAAATATACATACGAAGAGTTTATAGAAAAGTTCTTACTCAATTAAATATTCGTATCTACTAATATAATGGTTAGTAGGTGTAATAAAATAAAATCACATCTTACTAGAATGATTATTGATTTTATCCGAATAACTACTGATAATATTTTGATAAGTACTGATTTTATCCGAATAACTACTGATAATATTTTAATGATTACTGATTTTATTCTAATGATTACTGATTTTATTTTAATGAATACTGATAATATTTTGATAAGTACTGATGCCACTCAAATAAGGTGATGTTTTAGTCAAATATTCTGCCAGATTATCAGAATAAAGTG
>CAVAII010000199.1:0-2871 GCA_963588535.1 Erysipelotrichaceae bacterium
TTTGAATATTATTTGATTTTATTTGAATATTATTTGATTTTATTTCGATAATATTTGATTTTATTTCATCAAGATGTAAAACCCCTTTTTCTATTCTAATATCTAAGATTTCAAAATCTTATTCACTTATCATCTTTTCTTTTAAGAATTTGCTGGTTGGGGTATCTTGCTGGATAAGATCCTCAGGCGTTCCCTCAAAGATAATCTTTCCGCCATGTTTTCCTCCCATCGGTCCAAGTTCTATTAACCAATCGGCAGTCTTGATTATATCCAAGTGATGTTCTATTATTAATACGCTGTGTCCGTAACGAATAAGGTCGTCAAAGCATTGATTTAGTTTGTTGATATCATCTAAATGCAAACCAGTTGTAGGCTCGTCGAAGACAAACAAAGTAGGTGTGGATTTTTCTTCCTCTTGTAGATAAGTAGATAATTTAATTCTCTGAGCCTCTCCTCCACTTACGGTACTAAGTGGTTGACCTAATTGCAAATAACCAAGACCTGTACGCTGCAAAACAGAGAGTTTGTGATTTATTTTCTGACAACAAGAATCTTTTGCGTCAGAAAAGAACTCTACAGCCTCATCTATTGTCATTGCTAACACATCTGAGATATTTTTACCCTTATATTTTATCTCCAAAGCCTCATCTTTGTAACGTTTTCCGTGACATTGTTCGCATTCCAATGTAACATCAGGCATAAATTGCATGTGAATATCCACCGTTCCTTCGCCATGACAAGTCTCACATCTACCTCCTTCGACATTAAATGAGAAATAACCAGCCTTATATCCCCTTGTCTTTGCCAAAGGTTGCATAGCAAACAATTCTCTTATATAATCAAACGCACCAACATACAAAACAGGATTAGAACGTGAAGACTTAGCAATAGGATTTTGATCAATAACCTCAATATCTTTGATAACAGACAGAGAACCAGTTATCTTAGAACACTTTGGTATGTATTCCGTTGAAAGATTCAACTGCAAACGCAAAGCATTTACGAAAGTCTTGTTGATTAACGTACTCTTTCCCGAGCCAGATACACCACATACAACAACTTTCTCTTGTAATGGCAGACGAAAATCAACGTTTTGAAGATTGTTATCAAAAGCGTCCTTGATTTCTAAATACTCCTTTGATTGAATATGTATCTTTGGTATAGGAATCTCCAATTCGTGCCTTAGGTATTTAGCAGTTAGGGATTTTTTGTCTTTTAGGATCTTTTTCGCTACACCTTCAAAGACAACCTCTCCTCCATTGCGTCCTGCCAATGGTCCTATATCTATTATATAATCAGCATTGCGTATGATATCTTCGTCATGCTCTACAACGATTACTGTGTTGCCTTCGTCTCTTAGGTCTTTTAGGACATTAATCAAACGATTAGTGTCTATGGTATGCAAACCTATTGTCGGCTCATCTAATATATACATACTACCTACTAATGGTGATCCGATAGAAGTAGCCAACATTATTCTTTGTGCCTCACCTCCTGACAAGGTTGAGAATTGTCGGTTGAGTGTTAGGTAATTTAATCCTACTTCTAATAGATAATGTAGTCGTGTTTTGATTTCTTTGATAATTCTTTCACTTATTTGATACTCATAATCAGTCAATTCTAAGTTATCAAAGAAGTCCATTAACTCATCAATCGGTAATAACAACAGATCGATTATTGATTTGCCTGCAATCTTAACGTATTGTGTGTCCTTTCTTAGTCTTGTCCCTTTACAATCTGGACATTCTGTCTTGCCAGTATAACGAGAGAGCAGGACTCTGTATTGAATCTTATAACTTTCTTTGCGTATTAGTTCAAAGAATTTGAGTATTCCGATAACTTTGTCGTTACCATGCCATAATAAGTGCTTTTGTTCTTCGGTTAAATCCTTATAAGGACGATATATTGGAAATACTTTGTGAGTCTTTTTTATGAAATCATCCTGAAATTGACTCATCATAACCCCTTTCCAGCAATTTACAGCACCATCATATAAACTAAGATTAGGATTAGGTACGACCAAATCTTCACTAATATCCTCAACCTTTCCCAAACCATTGCATCGAGGACAAGCACCGTATGAATTATTGAAAGAAAAGAAGTTCTCACTCGGTTTTACAAACTTAATACCGTCTTTTTCAAAGCGATTGCAAAAACTTCTACTCTTTTCCTCAGACCATATTACGCAATCACCATTAGATTCATTAAAAGCCGTATGTACACTCTCGCTTAGACGCAAATAACACTTCTCATCACCCTTCTTAACTATCAATCTATCTATCAAAAGTAAGTATTTATCCTTCGCTTTAGACTTTTTATCGCTTAAAACTTCGTCAATATTAACGATTTCACCGTCTTTGAACAAACGAGTATAACCATTTTGAAGCAGAATATCTAATTTCTCGTTTATGGTCTCTTTTTCGGTCAATTCTATTGGACACAAAATGTATACTTTCTGTTCGTTAAATTCCTTTAAGACAGTATCTACCGCACTACTAACAGAATCCCTTCTTACCTCCTCACCACTTATGGGTGAAAAAGTACGACCTATCTTGGTGAAAAGCAATTTCAAATACTCATATATCTCTGTCGTTGTGCCAACTGTACTTCTTGGATTACGATTCATTTTTCTTTGCTGAACAGCAATTGCAGGTGGAATATTTTCTATATAATCCACCTCGGGCTTTTTCATTCTCCCTATAAATTGACGTGCATACGATGACAAAGATTCTATATAACGCCTTTGTCCTTCGGCATATAACGTATCAAATGCTAAAGAAGATTTACCCGAACCTGACACTCCTGTAATAACTGTAAAAGAATTTAGAGGAATGCGTATATCTATATTTTTTAGATTATTAACTCTTATAC
>CAVAII010000200.1:0-2744 GCA_963588535.1 Erysipelotrichaceae bacterium
CACCCAATATTAGCCCAATAAATGAGAGCTTAGTTGCAACTTCACATTTTTCATATAAAAACATCATAATGTTACTAAACCATACTGCTCCAACTAGTATTCCACTTCCTAAAACACTTAAAAAAAGCATGTTTTTTTTAAAATCCTTAAATAAGTTAGTTAGTGATGCAATTAATTTATCATAAACACCAAATATAACCGCAATAACAGCGCCGCTGACGCCTGGAATTATCATTGCAGTACCAATTAGTATTCCTATTAAAAAAAGATAAATAAAAGACATATAATCACCTAAGTAATTATATGCCATTTATTAATATCTATTCTATTGTTAAAGTTTGATTATCTGGTTCTATTTGGATGAATGTATTACCGTCATTAACCACTAATTCTTTTCCGGTTGCCTTAACTTTGTAAACTGTTTTACTAGATCTTGACTCTTTAGACCAAGTAATTGGAATAGCATATCCTTCTGAAATATAGTATCCATCACCTGTTCCAATGTTATTTAAATCTTGTCTTCCTCCTGCATATCCATCGTTTAGTGTGTAATTATGAACCTTATAAGTTATTATGTTTTTAGCTGTGTACTGTGCACCTGTTACATAGTCCCTATGTTCTAATCCGTTTTGATATCTCTTATATACCTTGTTTTCAGGGTCGTATGAATAACTTGTTACGTGAGATGTGGAATACGGAATTCTAACTGTATTAGCAGGCACAGCACCTTCATAGTTTGCAAGATCAAGTGATTTTGCTTGGTATGTTAGAAGTAATTTTTGATCAGATGTTAATCTGTATCCTCTTTTTTGTGCTGCCTCTTTTATTTTTGCTATGCTTGTGTATGCTCTGTGCTCTTTAGATATTTTTCTTAAACTATTATCCCATGTGAATGCGCTTGAATTATTTGCGTTTACCGCTGGAATATTTAAAGTTTTAATATCACTTTCTGCTCTAGGACTCCAACCTATGTGTGCATATATTGCATCATTTTCTAATGCATAATCTAAGTAATAGTGTCTTGATGATCTAACTGATGCAATTCTTTCTGTATTCTTATCCTTAAATACAGCCATCATTCTAGTTATTCCGCCTTCTACTATCATCTCATATGTTATGTATGCATCTTGAATGCCTGCTTGGTATCCCCAAACTGCCTTATTATTGTTAATCATTACTGCAATTGGTCTTTCGGTAGAACTTAAATCAACTACTTTTATTTGTTCTTCCTCTTTTGTAATCTTCTTCTTTTTTGGGATTTTCTTTTCTATTTCTTTATCATTTGTTAGCAGAAAATAGCCTAAAACACCTATTATAAGTAATAAAATTACAACTAATATTATTTTTGCCTTTTTACTCATTTTTTTCTTTTTTCTATGCTTCATATTACTTCTCCTATTCTTTATAATTTTATTATACTATTATTTAAATTATTAAACAAGAAAAAAACATTACATTAAAACTAACATAATGTTTTTTACTAATTATTTTTTCTTTTTCTTTGTTGTAGTTGTCCTCTTTTTTGTAGTAGTCGTTTTTTTCTTAGTAGTAGTTGTTTTCTTCTTTGTGGTTGTTGTTTTTTTCTTTGTTGTAGTTGTCTTCTTTTTTGTGGTCGTTGTTTTTTTCTTAGTAGTGGTTGTCTTCTTTTTTGTGGTTGTATTTCCATCAGTTACTTTTGCACTACTAATAGAATCATAATCGTAAATTGTTTTTGTTGTGCTTCCACATTTTAATTCGATACTTGCTCCAACATATTTATATCTCTCATAGCAATTAGTTGAATTTGTACATACTACGCTTGTTTGTCCTGGGTTGCTTGTTTTTACACTTTTACATGTATCAGCATCAGCGCAAAACGCCGCATGTGTAGCTTTCTTTGTAAAATCACTTGGGTAACTAAATTTCACCGTAAAAGAAGTTGCATTACTTAGATTACTAACACTTTGACCTACCGCAAAACAATGATCTCCATTGGCCTTGTAAACGGAAAAGTTTATTTTTACTTTACTCCAATCACAAGATTTTGTTGTGGTCTTTTTAGTTGTAGTTGTTTTTTTTGTTGTAGCTTTTTTAGTGGTTGTTGTAGTTTTGTTTGATGGATTATTTGGTGTTGGTGTGTAATCATTCTTAGTTGTAGTTGTTGTTGGCTCTGAATCTTGACTCTTACCACAATTTTCTTCTCCAATTTTTTCTTCTTTTCTACCGCATAATTCATTACTACTATTATAAGTTTCCGTGATTTTAATTATATCCTTTTTTCCTGAAATACATTCTCCATACTCTTGTGACACCTTATCTTTTGAATTAGAGCATGAATTTGTACCAACTATTGAGAATCTTACGTAATTGCTTGAATCACACTCCGTCGCATTAGAATTTATTGTTGCTTCTTCGAAATTCATATCGTATTTATCACCATCTTTTTCTACAATAACTAATGCACAAGGAGATATACTTTTATTAGTGACTGGATTTGTCACCTTATTTAAATATCCTTCTTCTACTAGTTTTCCAACAGATATTGAACCTTTTCCACCCGTACTCGATAATCCTTCAAATAAATACTCATTTGCCGTAAAGTATTCTACTGCTGCCGTTTCGATTTGTAATTTCGCATCTTCCCAAGCCTCTTTTTTCTTATTATTACTTGCATTTACCAAACTTATTATTGCAATTGCTAGTATTGATAACATTAGTGCTATAACTACCAACAATTCTATTAATGTAAAACCCTTTTTATTTTT
>CAVAII010000201.1:0-2723 GCA_963588535.1 Erysipelotrichaceae bacterium
ATACCTTTGAGTGTAATAAACTCATTTTTATCAATCTTTTTCACAAGTGCAAAGTTACAAAATTTCTCTATTTTATTATATCTACACAAAGAAAAATGATTTTCTTGCGACAAAATGTGCTTGTTTCAAATAAATTATTGTATCTTTGCAGTCGTTAATTCAAATAGTTGACCAAGTATAAATGAAAATAAAATTTATTACATATATTATCTTATTAATCTGCGTTTTGACTAATCTTAATGCTCAAAACGTCTTTATAAAAGTAGAAGGCGAGAATCTAAAAAATCAAAACGTAAGATTATCTTGTATAGACGATAGAATTTCGTTATTAGAACAAACACTCTATTCTGCTAATTTGGACGAGGTTACAACATCTACGGAGATAAATATAAGCCTGTCCGAAAAGAAAGAAGTAGCCCTTAAAGTAGGTTTAAGAGAATACCATTTCTTAGCCGTTCCTGGTAATACATATACTATAAATATCTTGCCTTTTGATACTAACGAGGTGTCCTTTGCGTACAAAGAAATCTTGCCTATTAAGTTTGGTATGCAAAAAAATGATAACATTAATCTACCATTAGAATATATTGACTCTACGTACGATAGTTTTCTTACTGGAAACTTTAGAAATCTATACTTAAAAGACTCCTTATCGATTGAAAATCTTAATAAATTGGAAAAAGATCTATTACTAAAATACACAACTAACGACTACGCAACTAATTATATAAAATACGAATTTGCATCTTTACGATATGCTCTAACGATAGGTAATAGGAAGAAATTAATATCAAAAATGTTCCAGTCCTCTCCTGTTTTGTACGACAACATAGGTTATATGGATTGTTTTTCTTCTGTGTTTAGTCACTATTTTTCACAAGGTTACAAATTTATCTCAACTGCGGATTTGGAGAAATGGTTAGATGCTAACAACTACTCTGCACTTAATGACGCTTTGGGTAGAGATGAGGTTTTGCAGAACGAAATCGTAAGAGAATTAGTCTTTTTGCAAGGAATGAAAGACGCATTCTGGGACGGTACTTTCAATAGCGATAGAATTTTGAAGATGTTAGAAAAATTTGTAAACACAACAAAATTCCCTCAACACAAACAAATCGCTGGTAATCTTATACAATACCTTCGCAATAAGGATTTTAAGGGAAAGAAATTGCCTACTCTACAAGTTAAAAATATAGATGGTGAGGAAACTAATTTAGAAAAATTTATGGATAAGACACTTTTGCTTTGTCTTGTTCAATTAGATAGAGTTGCATGCTTAAAAGAATTGGAAACTGTTCATTATTACTATGATAGCATCAAAGAAAATTGCAATGTAGTAGTAGTTTGTTTTGACAATAGTTTTGAAAAAATGTATAACTTCGTCAAAAATTCTAAGGTCGGTAACAAATATAAGTTTCCATTCCTTTATTTTAACAACAATTGGCAAATCGTGGAGGAATTGAATTTGCACTTCTTCCCTACTTTTGTCCTAATAAACAAAGATGGTACGATAAAACGCAATCCTTTTGACTCGCCGTCAAGTGGATCATTGATACAATTTACAAACAAAAAATAAAAACGAAAATGTCTGATAGTCTTGTTATAATACCAACATATAACGAAAAAGAAAATATTGAAAACATTATTAGATATACCTTCAAACTCAAAAAAGAATTTGATATTCTAATAATAGACGATGGTTCTCCCGATGGGACGGCTGATATCGTCAAACACTTGATGGATATTTTTCCTAATAGATTATTTTTGGAGCAAAGACAAGGTAAATTAGGTCTCGGGACGGCTTATATCCATGGTTTTAGGTGGGCGTTAAAAAGAGACTATCAATATGTCTTTGAGATGGATGCAGACTTTTCTCACCCACCAAAGAAACTTATCGATATGTATAACGCTTGTGCCAAAGACGGCTATGATGTTGCCATCGGTTCTCGTTACTTGGACGGCAAAATTTCGGTAGTCAACTGGCCTATTGGACGAGTTATAATGTCCTATTATGCAAGTGTTTTCGTACGATTAATTTTGAATGTAAATATTTGCGATGCTACCGCAGGTTTTATATGCTACAAACGTGAGGTTTTGGAGAAAATCGACTTCAACAAAATACAATTTGTCGGTTATGCTTTCCAAATCGAGACAAAATACACTGCTTACAAATTAGGTTTCAAGATTACGGAAGTCCCTATCGTATTTACCGACAGAGTATTAGGACAAAGTAAAATGAGTATGAAGATATTCAAAGAGGCTTTCTTTGGAGTTTTCCGTTTAAGGTTTAGAAATTGGAAAGAGTACTAATCTAAGGTAATTTTTTACTGATAATAATTTATTAAGTACTGATAATAATCAAATAATTACTGATAATAATTTGATAAGTACTGATAATATTTTATTAGTTACTGATTTTATTCTGATAATTACTGATTTTATTCTGATAGTTACTGATTTTATTTTGATAATTACTGATTTTATTCAAATAATATCAGAAGATATTTCGATAACTTCAAAAGTTATTTTTATAGGTACTTAAGTTATTTTCATTTTCTCTAATCATAGCCAAAATAAAATTAGATTTCATCGAAATAAAATCAAACTTTATTCCAACGAAATCTAACTTTATTCTGATAAAATCAAACTTTATTTTCGTAAAGTCTAACTTTATTTTACTGCTTTTTGATTTTAATAATTTCTATATCGCAACTAGTTATACG
>CAVAII010000202.1:0-2580 GCA_963588535.1 Erysipelotrichaceae bacterium
AAATAATTACTGATAATATTTTAACGATTACTGAAGATATTTTATTAATTACTGATTCTATTAAAATGATTACTGATTTTATTTTAATGATTAGTGAAAAGAATTTAGGGAATAGTGAAGACGTTTTAGTGATTAAGGAGGAGGATGATTTTTATTTACAATGTTCCTCCCCCTAAATATCTCTTAGGGAAAATATGGGGGAGGAACATTCTGTTAGGTGCTAATATTACAAAAATAAACAAAAAGTCGCTAAATAGAATATTACTCTATCTAACGACTATATGTAATTACAATAAATAATGCCTGCTTAATACAGATAATTATTGTAACATTGGTTTCAAATCCTTAGAAATTATCAACTTAGCCTCTGTTGCCTCTTGAACCTGTTCAACAGTAAATTCTGGGTTAATCTCTTCTAATACAATACCTTCTTTGGTAATAGTCATAACTCCCATTTCGGTAATTATCATATTTACTTTACCAGCAGCAGTCAAAGGTAGATTGCACTGTTTTAGTATCTTATGATTACCCTTAGCGGTATGCTCCATAGTGATGATAATCTTCTTAGCACCCTCTAACAAGTCCATAGCACCACCCATTCCAGGTACTTTCTTACCAGGTATCATCCAGTTAGCCAAGTTACCTTTCTCATCTACTTGCAAAGCACCTAAGATAGAAGCATCTACGTGTCCTCCTCTAATGATACCAAATGAAGTAGCAGAATCGAAAGTAGCAGCACCCTCAACAGCAGTAATATACTGTCCACCAGCATTTACCCACTCAGGGTCTTCTTTTCCTTGCTCTGGTGCAGGACCCATACCTACCATACCATTCTCGGCTTGTAATAATACTTTAACGCCTGGTTTTAAGTAATTAGGAATCAATCCAGGTATACCAATTCCAAGATTAACAACGTCTCCGTCTTTTAATTCTAAAGCAGCTCTCTTTGCGATAGTTACTTTTATCTGTTCTTTATCCATGATTGTTATTTTTTATAGTAAACGTCTTGAATTTCTTTTCCCTGTTCCTCTTCGCCATGATAACGCACAAACGTGTATTTGTTGTTGCTCTCATCTCTATAACATAGAGTATCATTGCGAACATATAGAACTATGTAGTTTTTGGTGTGTAACTTGTAATCTTTTATGATTAAGGAATCACCTTTAAGCGTGTAATGACCTATACGAGTGGTGCGAAGATAAGGTTTTTCCTGTGTGGAGTCATACTCGAAACTAACGTTTTTTTGCGTTCTTTTGTCATAAACAAAGTTATATGGAGCAAACTCCGAATAAGCCATCAAGTCTGTCGTTTTTACTGAATCCAAACTTAAAATACTCGTATTACGCCATTTACCTGCTATTAGGTCTGAGTCTTCGTCTGTAAAATCTTTCTCACAACCTACCAAACTAAATACAGTTGCAATCGCTATCAAAACTACTGATATACTTATACTTTTATATGTTTTCATCTCTTATTTTTCTTTATTTTTATTCTCTTTAACCATTTGCATTAGGGTAATAGTATCAAAGACTAAATAGACCAAATACAGACCCAAATAAGCAAATGCAAATTTAGTACTTTTTTCTAAACCAAGCAACAAAATAATCACAAAAATTAACGCATAGACTAATATTTTGCCTATTTTGGTTATCATATACGCCTGTTCAAAAGATAGTTTAGTTTTGTTTGGAACATACCTTAAAAAGCACCAAAACGCAAGAGTTACAACGTAATATATACATATATAATATGGCATTAGGCGTAAATACTCTCTAATCGGTGTTAGCCACAATAGCATTACGACAAAGCAGACGGCTATGGAGAAAAACGTTAGTTTGTTCAAATAATTAAAAAATGGATTCTTTATCATCTTTTTCTGTGTGTTATAATGTTGTTTTGTTATTCGTTTATTTAATTTTCTTTTTCTTCTCTATTGTTAAGATACATCAACTTAAAGAACTTTTGATAAGCCTCGATATTACGTTTTGAGTAGAAGGTAGCATAGTTTTGAATACTGATAATAAAGCATTTATAGTAGGATGAGTTAAAACTCATAAAAGTGCTATCTTTTTGAATAGAATCATAATAAGCAAAGGCTTCATCCATATTCTTAAACTTTCTAACGCCTAAGATTTGATATGTAGAAGTAAACAAATTAGCACTAACAGAGAGGTTTAAGTCAGCAAAAGAAGTCTTATTAAAGTTATTGATATAATCTGTTAGGTAGTCTGCATCAAATTTGGAATCATCTGCCAAGAGAACGAAATAGTGCATACCATCTTTGTATTTATACACAAGACTTTCAGCGTCCAAAATATCATCTCTATTAACAGAAGCCTTTTGAGTAGAATCGATTAGAGTATTTACGATATTGTCTGCCAAGGTAGTAGAATCGATAGTAGGTGTTCTTTTTTCTCTTTGTTCATCATACTTGATATCAAATTCCTTGATATTATAGGTAGAGGTAAGATACCTTAATTGATTCTCTATTAATGGAGTAACATCTGAATTAGGGAAATTGAAAATAATCATATTAAGGTTATTAGCCAAAGACTCAATACCATATAGTTTTCCTTTTGA
>CAVAII010000203.1:0-2508 GCA_963588535.1 Erysipelotrichaceae bacterium
GTAATGAATTATCAAAAATACCTTTACGAACAGAAAAAGAAAGACAAAGAAAAGAAAGCCAAGGCAGTAAAAATGTCGGTAAAGGAAATAAGATTAGGACCTCAGACAGACGAGCATGATTTTGAGTTTAAATTAAAGCATGCCATAAGGTTTTTGACCGAAGGTAACAAAGTCAAGGTAGATGTATTGTTTAAAGGTAGAACAATAGTTTATAAGGAACAAGGAGAACAAAAACTTTTGAGTTTTGCTCAAGCGTTGTTAGAATACGGCAAACCAGAGCAAATGCCTAAGTTAGAGGGAAAAAAGATGATGATGATCATAACTCCGATTAAGAAAAAATAAACTTTTTTTACGAAATAAATAATAAAGATAGAAATAAAACGTTGTGGTAACGTTATTGAAATAAAATTTTATTAATAAACAAAAAAAAGAGGACATAAATATGCCAAAAACAAAGACCAGAGCATCTGTAAAAAAGAGATTTACAGTGACTGCATCAGGTAAATTGAAAAGAAGACATGCTTATCATTCTCACATTTTGACCAAAAAGACAAATAAGAGAAAGAGAGCATTATGTGCTTACACGACAGTGTCAAGAGCAGACGAGAAAGTGTTGAACGAATTGTTAGGAAGATAGTTTCTAACAGAAGAACACTAAGGTAAAAAAGTATTAACCATTGTATCAGTATTAAGTGTAATCGGATAAAAATCAAAAGTAAGGTTACCGCTGATATGAAAAAACAAAAAATTAAAAGAAATGCCAAGAAGTGTAAATGCTGTTGCTTCAAGACAGCGTAGAAAAAAGATCCTTAACCGTACAAAAGGTTATTGGGGAAGAGGTAAAAACGTTTGGACCGTTGCTAAAAACAAATGGGAAAAAGGTCAGACTTACGCATTCAGAGATCGTAAGGTAAAGAAAAGAGAGTTCCGTGCATTGTGGATTAATCGTATCAATGCTGCATGTCGTCAGAATGAGATATCTTATTCTGTATTCATGGGATTGTTGCACAAGAACAACATAGCATTGAATCGTAAAGTATTAGCAGATCTTGCTATGAACGATCCAAAAGCATTTACTGCAGTTGTTAAAACGGTAAAAAAATAGTAGTGTAACCTTAAAAATGATAGAAGAGAGATGGAAGATTTAATGAAATTTGTAGAGAGTCAGAGTCCAGTAAAGGAATTTCCTGCATTTAAATCAGGCGACACTATTACAGTAGCGTACAAAATTAGAGAAGGAAACAAAGAGCGTATACAACAATTCCAAGGAATAGTTATTCAAATTAAAGGACATAAAGGTGAAGCTAGTCACACTTTTACTGTAAGAAAAATATCTAACGGTGTAGGTGTTGAGAGAATATTCCCAATGAATAGTCCTTATATTGACAACATCGTTATAAACAAACATGGTGTTGTTCGTAGAGCAAGAATTTACTATTTGAAAAAACTTTCTGGTAAGAGTGCTCGTATCAAAGAAAAAGTTATTATTAAGAAATAATTTAATTTTTTCGTTGCAAACAAAATCGGTTACCTTAGACAAGTGGCCGATTTTGTTTTGAATATTTTTTTGAAACGAAGAAAAAATATAGCTCTATATAAGAAAAATATGACTCTATATAGAGCAGAATAAGACAAAGATTACAAGTAGATTTTGATATAGAATTAGGGATTATAAATTGAAAAACGACTTATAAATCAAAATTTATTGTCAAAAAAGCTTATAATTCAAAAAAAGATTGTAACTTTGCAACAAATTTTTAAAAAGACTAAGGAAAAATGGATATTTTTGAATACACTAATGAAACGGGGACGTGTTTTAGATGCATCTTAATGCCTCAAAATTCAGTGGAAATAAATGGTTGTAAAGAAATAAAAGACAGTGAGTTAGTAATACCGTCTACTGTTTCATACGATGGGAAAAATTATAAAGTCACTTCTATTAAATCGAATGCGTTTAAGGATTGTAAAGACTTGAATAGTGTTACTTTACCTTCAACAATAGAGGAGATAGGTGATGAGATTTTCTCTGGATGTGATAATTTAGAAACTATAACCATAGACAACAATAACGATAATATTTGTAGGAAAATAGTCTTTGCTGGTGCAAGTCCTAAAAATTTAATCTTTGGTTCTTCTGTTAGAACAATTGGAGAGAGTGCTTTTAACAATTGCGATAGTTTGGAAAAAGTTACTATTCCAAAATCTGTTAATGAGATAGGCGAAGCTGCTTTCTTGGATTGCACTAATATAAAAGAAATAAGTTTAGCAACTTCTATTAGCACTATAGGTAGTTCTGCTTTTGCAGGTTGCAGTAGTTTGGAAGAAATTAATATACCTAATGTTTCGTATTTGGATAATAATACGTTCTCGGGTTGTAGTAGTCTAACTCAAGTTACTATTCCTGACTCAGTTAATAGTTTGGGTAATGCCGTGTTCTCTAATTGTAGCAATCTAACCGAAGTTGTAATACCAAATTCAGTGGCTACAATAGGTAGTAAAGTCTTTTCA
>CAVAII010000204.1:0-2488 GCA_963588535.1 Erysipelotrichaceae bacterium
AGATAAAAGTATAATTATCAACAATATTTACAAGAGAAGAAGAGTCGGTAATGGTGGTATCAACGATAGTGGTATCGGCAAGGATTGGGAATACGTAAAGCGTTTTAGTGTCTTGTTTTATCCATTTTCCTTCATTTTCAATACCAAAACTCGAAAGACACATTTTTTCTGCTTCCGTAGCATTTACTACAAATTCTCTAGATAATAAAAAATTTTTAGTATTAGAACAACCAGCTTGATAGATTTGTGCCTTATAAAACCCTAAAGGAAAGTCGTCTTCAGAAGTTGTTTCTTCTGTCCAATTATAGTCGATTGAGGAAAGGGAAGGCGGTTTGGGACAGTCTATCATAACATAGAAATCCCCATTCACACTAATAGATGAATCAAAAAACAATTCTACATAATGATCTGAAGCATCTTTTTCTACTGCTATTCCATCTATCGTATCAAAATAACTCTCTAATTTTGCTCTCCGTAGTACATTCAAAGAATCGTCAGTAATACACAAATATCCATGCATCTTCCCAAATCCTCGTCGATAGAATAGTGCAGCAACACCCGCTATTTTTATCGGTTCTTCTGTGTTATAATATTGTGCTTTGTCGACAATGCGAAAAGGAAATGTTTTGGAGTCCAATATACTACAACCTTCAAATATATATGGGCACATAGGATGATAGACAGAGAAAGGGTCAACAGGTAAATCTAATTCATAATTAAATGTAATATTCTGACCGATACAACCCTCAGTAAATGGCGAAGACAATAGATACCAATCTTCGTATTCCCTTGTTTGTGCAAATACAAAACTACCTGCAAAAATACATGCTAAAAACAAAAGTAAAATCTTTTTCATTGCTTTATCTCCTATATATTTATTGACAAATTACAGAATAACCAGTTATAGATTTATTTAATTGAACTTGTTGTAAAGTTGTTGAAGAAAAAGGAGGAAGAATAGGAGATGAATAAGAAAAAGAAGTACGTCTTATAGAATTTTCCACAATACCACTATACAAACCTTCTATTTGATCACAAGCACTTAAAAAATTAAAATCAAATATTCTATCAAAGAGGTAAATATTTAATGTTGGAGTTCTACCGAGAGTCAAGAGTTGTGAATTATCTCCGTATAATGCTATATCTTTTGATAGATTATACCCAGAACTTGTATTGTAAGTCTGTGGCATTGATACTAAAGCATGATAATTCTGTGTATGATAAGGACGCATTTGTATTATCACATCTTTATTATAAAATCCACTACAAAATAAGCAATATAATATATTTCTTTGTTTATCAAATTCCAAATCCATTATTTTTGATCGTCCATCTCTTGAATCTAATATCGTTTGAGTATACAGAATAGACAAGTTGTCTAGATTTATTACATGAAATTCTAATCCCCCTATACTGTTTGTTGATGCAGCTACAACAACGTGATTTGAATCTTTTTGTGACACTAAGTGGTATTTTGAATCCAAAAAATGATATAATCTACCCGTAGTAAATTCTTTTCCTATATAAGTCGAAATATTGTTTATCGGATGCCGAGTTAATGTAAATATAGAATCTCCTTTCATTCCCAAAACTGCGATATAGTCGTTAGTGTGATCAATATCTAATAAACGAGAATCAGGAGATTGATATGTGATATAAGTATTAGTAACCAAGCTATATGTAATAAAATAACTATCCAAAGAACCGTCTTTATTTGCTAATAAAAGCAAAGTAGGTTGTCCAGCAGAAATACAAAAATCAATATTTGTTAGTGTATAGTCAGAAATACCATTATTAAGATTAAAAATATTAATAAGAGGGGTGTTTGTATTAAAAAGAACATTCACATTCTCGTATGCGACAAAGTTATTACCAGCACTATTTTGTCCACACATATATATAGTGTCACCAACTATACAAAAGTCAGTAATAGTATGATTACCAATTATAACCCTCTTAGTTGCGTTAGTGCCTACTGTTGTTAGATAAAAGACAGAGGCTACGCAAGCATCTATATGATAAGATGTGTCGCCATCAATAAAAAAACTACCATCGTTATATTTATTACTCCCATAGTGTACTAAAGAAATAATATGATTATCATCCCAATTCATAGTTTTTATAGGCATTACACCACTAATTGTATTAGTAGCAATTTCTCTTTCTGCACTTACGTTAGGGAGTATCATTTGTGCAAAACTATACTTTGAAAACAAAACTATTATCAAGAATGATAACAAAAGATGGCTTAAACTTTTCATAATATTTTAATTTTATGGTTAATATTTAATTTCAACTGCAAAATTATACAAAATATTTTAATCAACCAAACTTTTTGGAAAAAAATTTGCAAAAGAAGTGTGTCCTTCTTTCTACTGCACAATCACCTTCTTTGTTGTCGTCCCTGATTTTGTTTTGATTTTCATTACATAATTACCTTTTGGATAGTCCTCTACATTTAATAAATAATGATAACTATCAATCTTCC
>CAVAII010000205.1:0-2441 GCA_963588535.1 Erysipelotrichaceae bacterium
TTTTGTAAGCATCTGTGTACCTTTCCTTTGACTTGCTTTCGGAAGTTTCCTCTTCGCCAACATAATTAACGATTTTGTTGTCGTCAATTTGAAGTTGATAAGCCACGTTTCTATCCCTATCTGACACCCTATTTGATTTAGTTATAGTCATATAGATATAATCTTCCATCTCATTAGAGCGTTTCTCCAAATTGATAGTCTGAGTAGCGTTAGCTCCAATTCCGTACGAACCGGCGATGTTTAGAAACTTCTGTCCGTCCTCCTTCTTTTTTTTGTTGTGAGCAAGCCACACAGGGACGCAGTCATACTGCAAGGCAATACTATTAAAAGTATATTGCAACTTAATAATATTGGTTGATTTCCAAGTGTCTATGCCCTCCAAACCTGCAAACGAAGTCAGCGAATCGACAATTGCCAAACAAGGATAATGACCTGTGCTTTTCTTAATTGTGTCGAAAACCTTTTGAATCTTATCGACATCCGTAATAGAGTCTAAACCATAGAGATTGAATACTCTATCCTCACTCTTTGGCGTTTGCCATATCTCCTCTTGTTTGACAATGTTCTCGGTGTTAGTGTTGATACCGTCCTCACCTTGAATGTACAAAACAGGGCGAGATAATGGGTTGTTACACTTAAACTTACCCAAGAAAGGTAAGTTAATACTAACGTCGTGAGCAAGGTTTTCTGCCCAAATACTCTTACCTGAGCCACCATCACCTGAGATGCAAACACCTTTCGTACCATATTTATCTATAGGTATAAGCCCTTCGACAAGATACTTTGTTGTAACCTCTACATCTATTAGATGGTCTAAGCGAGATTTTAAGACTAAGCCCATTTCGTCAAGGCTTTCAGAAAGTTTTTGTTTAGAGATATCCTCGCTCGTCATCTCCAAGGTACTTTCTAAATCAGCCTCTTTGGTAAGTTTTTCTCTAGTTTGATTAAGATTGGTGTTTGTTATCGTGCGATAACGATCAATGATTTTCTTTGCGTTATCACCCTCTTCAACCCCTGTAATAGAGAAAATGTAATCAATTGTAGCATCTGTTACAGTAATATTAGAGTTCTCTGCTATTGAAGAACCGATAATCTTACCATCTTTACTTGTCGACTTTTGATTAAGATACTGTTTTAATTGATGTCTTAGTTGATTTCTCAATTCGTTGTCTTTGATTGAGTCCTCGTTTGAGTTTTCATCCCTTACTAACTCGGTGTTTTCTTTGTTTAGATTTTCGTCTATGCGACCGCTTTTAAATTCCTCTGACATTTTGTCCTCCTTTCTTTAATAAATTAATACTATATTTTTGTTTTCCCTCACCGCCTTTATCGGTGCAAAGCCCTTTGGCTTTTGTTTTAACTATTTCTTTTGTCTTTTCCATTATCTTAATGAATTTAATGTGTAAATAATTACCAAAATCAACATTGGTCGTCCCAAAACTGCCCATAAGACTCCTGCAGTACTGTCCTCAGGGCGAATAAACATACTCCATACTTTATAAAAGCGTGGGTATTTCTCTTTAATCTTTTTATCTACCTTGGGCAAATTTCTTGTAATGCTCGTCATAATTACCTCCTTTCTCTTTTTTAATGTTAATAACTTCTGCAGTTATAGGCTGTGCAGTTTCGCCTGCTACTTTTTTTGTTTCTTTCCTCTGAGTAGCCAAAAGAGGAGTAACAAATAATTTTTTCATCTCTTTATTATTTTTTTAAGTGCGAACAAAGATAATGTGCGATAAGTGCGATATCGCAGTAATTATCGCAGTAATTAAACAAAAAAAGTTTTAGGATATAAAATAAAGTACTGATAATTAGGGATAAGAAATAATAAAAAAATTGCAAATTAATAAAAAATAAAAGTGCGATAAAAAAATATCGCACCTAAATATCGCACTTTTATGGACGAAAAGTTAGTATTTATGATTTACTTTAACAATTTTTCAGCATCGTCTAATATTTGTTTAATACAATAAAGTGTTTTATCTGTTTTAGATATAGAAGAAGAATTTCTAAGGTTGGAGTATTTTATCGTTGGTATTTTATCTGAGCATTCACTAGTCTTTACCAAATTACCACTTTGGTTACGTACTTCAATTGCTTCTAAAAATGGTTTCCATTGGATACACGTTGAAGGTTTATTCATGTAATCAACCTTGTTGCGATTCTTTCCTTGTATGTACGAAACGAAATATGCAAAATCTCTGACCTCTGCTTTCCACTTATACTCGTAAGTTGAATTAGTTAAAGTTTCTAATATTTGTGCATTCTCTAACTTTTTTATAATATAGTCAAATACTTTTTGTTTCTCGCCGTCTATATGAGTTATTAGTCGTTTCTGTTCAACAATTTCTTTAACAGGGTAAGTCGTCTTTTGAGGGACTGTTTTTTGTTGGTTTGCTCTCGCAGGTACTTTTCTCTACTGGGGTAGTGTAGTAATTATT
>CAVAII010000206.1:0-2403 GCA_963588535.1 Erysipelotrichaceae bacterium
TTTGAGAAAATGAGAAGGGAAAAGTGTGGGAAGGAAGGGAAAATTGAAGTGAGTAGAGAAAATTGAAATAAAAAAAACACCCTATTTTTAATAGTTTTTATAAATATCTAAAAAATCAAGAAAACAATAGTCCGAACTCTACTCTATAAAAACATATAATCAACAATACCCCCTATTCAAAAACTTTTTATACCTTTGCACTTAATTAAATCAAAAAAACATTATGAAAAAGAAAAATATTCTCAATATTAAACATAGGGGTGACACACTTTGCTACAAAATTAATATGTCTTCAAATACTGCTATT
This sequence comes from Erysipelotrichaceae bacterium, assembly GCA_963588535.1. Lineage (GTDB taxonomy): Bacteria > Bacteroidota > Bacteroidia > Bacteroidales > P3 > Scybalousia_A. The sequence goes on from CAVAII010000206.1 coordinate 308, forward strand.
GTTCAAGGCATTGATACGGCCATAAGTGATATTATAATTCCCTCTCAAATTACTTACAGAGGTAAAAAATATATAGTTACTTCTATTGGTAAAAATGCTTTTCGTAATACTATATTAACTAGTATAACTATACCGACTTCCGTTACCTCCATTGGTGATGCTGCGTTTGCTTTTTGTAGAAACCTAAAAAATATAGAGATACCCAACTCTGTTACTTCTATTGGTGCGAGTGCCTTTGATGGTTGTCATGATTTAGTAAGTGTAAGGATACCTGCTTCAGTCAATTTTATTAGTGATTATGTTTTTTGTAGATGTGAGAATCTAACAAGTTTAATTGTAGATAAAGAAAATAAGAAATATGATTCAAGAGAAAATTGTAACGCTATTATTCATACCTCATCTAATACATTAATCGCTGGTTGCAAGAACACTACAATACCTCCTTCGGTTACTTCCATTAGGACAAGTGCTTTTGAATATTGTAATAATTTAATAAGTATCAAAATACCTGCCTCAATTAATTCTATTAGTAATTATGCTTTTTGTAGATGTAATAATCTAACTAATTTAGTTGTTGATACAGAAAATATAGAATACGATTCAAGAGAAAATTGTAACGCTATTATTCATACCTCATCTAATACATTAATCGCTGGTTGTAAAAACACTGCAATACCTTCTTCTATTTCTTCTATTAATACATGGGCCTTTGGAGGTTGTAATAATCTGATAAGTATAAAGATACCTTCTTCGGTTACTTCTATTGGTGTAGGGATTGTTTCTTTTTGTAATAATCTAGCAAGTATTATTGTTCAATCTCAGAATACAGAATATGATTCAAGAGAGAATTGTAATGCTATTATTCATACCTCCTCTAATACTTTAATCGCTGGTTGTAAGAATACTATCATTCCTTCTTCTGTTACTTCTATTGACAAGGAAGCTTTTTGTGGTTGTAGTGATCTAACGAATATAAAAATACCTTCTTTGGTTACTACTATTGGAACAAGTGCTTTTGCATTTTGTTCTAATTTGAAATCTATAGAAATACCCGATTCTGTTACATCTATTGGTGAATATACTTTTCGTTTTTGTGAAAATTTAACAATTATAGAAATAGGTACTTCAGTTACTTCTCTCGGCAAAAATATTTTTGAAGGGTGTAGTAGTTTAGATGCTATTTATTCTAAAAATACAAACCCTCCAATTATTACAAAAGATACTTTCAAATATCTGTCTCGAAAAATAAAATTATTTGTCCCTTTGGGTTGTGCCAATACTTATAAAAAAGCAATCGGCTGGAAAAGATTCTATCACATACAAGAATACAATTTTGATTTAGATGTCTTTTAAGATACAATAAAACAACCATTTTTTGTCGCAACAAGAAAACTACTTTTAAGCACTGTGAAATACTCAAAAGTAGTTTAAACTAGTAATTATTGTCCGTTATGGAGTTCTCTGCGATGTTATTTCTTGATATTCCAAGTAACGCAATTAATAGCACCACCTTGTTGAACTACAGAATTAAATTTAACTGGAATAATGTGGTCTTTGTAGTCTGGATAACAAGCCGCTATCTGTTCCAAAGCCTGTTCATCTTCTTCTTTACCAAAAACTGGAACAAAAATAGAATGTTCGGTTTGTAAGAAGTTAATATAAGCCCAGTTGTATTTTTTATCTATCTCCCCTCCGTATTTCAAAACAGAGACATCAAATTTCTTAGAAAGTACAGAAAGAAACTTATCAAAGAATCTTGTATCGAAATCATGATAGTTAGTCATTAGGACTTTACCCTTAGAGACATATCTTACAACACCATCTGCATGACCATATTTTTCATTATGATCCCATGGCAAAAATATTATCTCACTACCGAACAAAGTCTCTAACTTATTTACCAATGCGGGCTGCGTATAATTAGGATTCTCCTTAAAAACTTTATCCACCATTATAACACAATCATCGCATTTGATAACATTACCGCCATCTATAATGATATCCGTTTTTATTGTCTCAATGCCAAGTTTCGCTAACGTCTCAGCAGGATCCGTTCTAAGATGTTTATACTTTTCATCGTTTAGATAGTCTGGATC
>CAVAII010000207.1:0-2372 GCA_963588535.1 Erysipelotrichaceae bacterium
ATTCATTACCTTGCAAACAGGCGGATTTACATTAGGTGATATCTCCACCAAATCCAATCCTTGTTCTTCTGCAATAGCCAACGCTTCTTTTAGGTTGCATATTTTTGGTTCAAATCCTTCGCCGACAACCCTAACAACCGGCTCTTTAATGTTCTCGTTTATTAAGTGAGGCATTTCTTTCTTAATAGGTTCCCTCCTTCGAGATTGATTTGTAGTTTCTATAACTCTTCCTCCTTTATATTTTTAGTTTATAAATTTTATTCTATTTCTTTCTTTACTTCTTGTTGTACCAAAGAAATAAAATCTTCTATCTTCATAGTACCTATATCACCTTTTAAGTGCTCACGTACAGATACCATTCCTTCTGCTTGCTCTTTTTCGCCAACGATAAGCATATAACGAATCTTCTTCATCTCAGCATCTCTAATCTTCTTACCTGTCTTTTCGCTTCGCTCATCTATTGAACCTCTTAACTCTGCATCGTTCAACTTGTCTTGTACTGCTTGTGCATATTCTTGATATTTATCGCTTATTGGCAAAACAATATATTGCTCAGGAGTTAACCATAATGGAAACTCTCCTGCAGTATGCTCCAACAAGACAGCAACAAATCTCTCCATCGAACCAAAAGGTGCCCTATGTATCATAACCGGACGATGCTTTTGGTTATCTGCTCCTATATATTCCAAATCAAAACGTTCTGGCAAGTTATAATCTACTTGTATAGTACCTAATTGCCAACTTCTTCCGATTGCATCCTTAACCATAAAGTCAAGTTTTGGACCATAGAAGGCTGCTTCTCCCGTTTCGGTGATTGTTTTCAAACCTTTTTCGGCAGCACTCTCGATTATTGCACGTTCTGCTTTCTCCCAAACCTCGTCAGAGCCTATGTATTTCTCTTTATTATTAGGATCTCTCAAAGAAATTTGAGCAGTGTATTCATTAAATTTTAATGTCTTGAATATATAAAGAACTATATCTATTACTTTACAGAATTCTTCCTTTATTTGATCTTGTGTACAGAATATATGAGCATCGTCTTGCGTAAAACTACGAACACGTGTTAGACCATGCAACTCTCCACTCATCTCATAACGATATACAGTACCAAATTCTGCTATTCTGTACGGCAAATCCTTATATGACTTAGGTGCTAAACGATAAATCTCACAATGATGCGGACAGTTCATCGGTTTTAACATATACTCCTCACCTTCTTGTGGGGTAGTAATCGGTTGAAACGAGTCCTTACCATATTTTTGGAAGTGTCCAGATGTCTTATAAAGATTTACATTACCTATATGTGGAGTTATAACTTGTACATAACCATATTTCTTTTGTACTTTGGTCAAGAAGTTTTCCAATCTTTTTCTCAACTCTGTACCTTTTGGTAACCACAACGGCAAACCTTGTCCAACTCTTTGAGAAAAAGCAAACAACTCCATCTCTTTTCCTAATTTTCTATGATCTCTCTTCTTTGCCTCTTCTAACATAAGCAAATACTCGTCCAATTCTTTCTTCTTAGGAAAAGATACAGCGTAAAGACGTGTCAATTGTTTGTTATGTTCATCTCCTCTCCAATAAGCACCTGCTAAAGATGTAATCTTAAACGCTTTAATCGGAGAAAAATCCATTAAGTGTGGTCCTCTACAAAGGTCAGTAAAGTCTCCACTCTCGTAAAACGTTATCGTGCCATCTTCCAAATCATTAATCAATTCTACTTTGTATTTCTCCCCTCTTGCTGAAAAATAATCCAAGGCTTCTTGTTTGCTAACTTGCTTACGAACAAGTTTAACACCTTGCTTAACTATCTCAGCCATCTTCTGTTCTATCTTTGGAAAATCTTCTTCTCTTAGTACATCTTCGCCGAAATCTATATCATAATAAAAACCTTTCTCAATAGCAGGTCCAATACCGAACTTAGCATTAGGATAAAGTGCTTGAACAGCAGATGCTAACAAGTGAGCAGATGAATGCCAGAAGGTATGTTTACCGTCCTCGTCATTCCATGTATTCAATCTTAAGGTACAATCTTTGGTTAGCGGAGTTAATAAATCCCTAACTTGATCATCTATTGTTGCTGACAAAACATTTCTTGCCAAACCTTCACTTATTGACTTAGCGACATCAAACGCTGTCGTTCCTTCTGCGTACTGTTTTACACTCCCATCGGGTAAAGTTACATTTATCATAATATAAATCCTTTCAAATTTTATTCTTCAATTTCAAAATATCTATATCAAAATTGATTTGCAAAATTACAAACTTTTTTCCATAATCGTATCAAATATTTGATTTTTTTTAACTTTTCTTTGATTATTCTTGCTTTTTTATCCTCTTTTTTGTTTCAAATCCTATTATCTCCCCTACTC
>CAVAII010000208.1:0-2227 GCA_963588535.1 Erysipelotrichaceae bacterium
AATGGGCAATAGGGAAAATAGAACATTTTTGAAGGGCGGGGTTTTAGGGGGTGGTGATTTCGCTGAAATATTTCGACGAATTATCAAAATATTTCGTCCATTAATTCGGATAAAATGACACTTTATTTTGATAAAATGACACTTTATGGGGACGTTATCAATCAGTGAGTTATAGAGGCAAAAAAGTGATTTTGAGAGGTGGGTCTCTTGCTTTCAAAAATAACGAATAGGGAAAATAGAACATTTTTGAAATGTTAAAAAAATGATGTAACTGAAGATTAGGAATAATTTCGGTGAGATTTTGGTTGAGAGAAAAGAAAGGGGAAGAGGAGAAAAAAATGCGGGGAAGTGTTATAAAAAAAGCATTTTTTCTTAAGGTATACTTATTTTTAGCATATCTTTCATTGTACTTTTGCACTATGAAATAAGCAAAGCCCCTAAGGCAGCCAAGTGTCAAAAAGATGAAAACAAAAAGAAAAATTAAACAAAAATATTTTATAAACGATTAGGGTGAAGGGGTTTGTATGTATAAACATTATGAAGTATTTCAACTTTGTTATTTTGATGTTTTAATTTGTTTATTTTTGACGTCTCTATGCTAACAGGGACGTTCTTTTTTTGATATTGTCGACAAGTAAATATCAATAAAAGAATTTAGAAAGAAAAAGAAATGGATACGATATAAGGGAAGGGGGATTTGGATCTATTAAAAGAGTGAATAAATAGGAAAGTAAAAAAAGAAGGGGCTTATAAATAGTGGAGGAGAACAGTATAAATAGTTAGGAGATTATAAATAGTGAGGGAATAAAATAAATAATGACGAAGAATAGATATAAATAAGTAAAGAGGAAAAGGGATAAAGTAGAGAAAGAGAATAGGGAAAGACGAATAAAAAGAAAACAAGTGGATATTTTTGGTATCCACTTGCTTTGTAATATATTTTGTGCTTTCTAATGATTAGCAAACACCTAATTGAATCATTGCATCTGCAACTTTGATGAAACCTGCAATGTTAGCACCCTTTACATAGTTGATATAATCGTCTTCTGTACCGTACTTAACGCAGTTCTCATGGATAGAATCCATCATAGCGTGCAAACGTTGATCAACTTCCTCAGCAGTCCAAGGTAAGTGCTCAGCATTTTGACTCATCTCTAAGCCAGATACTCCAACACCACCTGCGTTAGCTGCTTTACCAGGAGCGAAGCATACTTTTGCTTTTTGTAATACCTCGATAGCCTTAGCAGTACATCCCATGTTAGATACCTCACAAACTAGTTGAACGCCATTCTTTACTAATGTCTTAGCATCTTTGTCGTCTAACTCGTTTTGGATAGCAGAACACATAGCGATATCTACTTTAGCTTCCCAAGGTTTCTTACCAGCGAAGAATTTAGATTTTTTGAATTTAGTAGCGTAAGGTTTAACAACGTTGTTATTAGAATTACGTAACTCTAACATATATTCTATTTTCTTCTCGTTCATACCTTCTTCGTCTAAGATATAACCATCAGGTCCGCTTAATGCGATAACTTTAGCACCTAATTCAGTTGCTTTCTTAGCGATACCCCAAGCAACGTTACCGAAACCAGAGATAGCGATAGTCTTACCCTTGATAGTATCGTTCTTCATCTTCAACATATTTACTACAAAGTAAACAGCACCGAAGCCAGTAGCCTCTGGACGAAGGATAGAACCACCAAATTCTCTACCTTTACCAGTTAAAACGCCTGTATTCTCGCAAGCAAGTTTTTTGTACATACCGTATAAGTATCCGATTTCTCTTCCACCTACACCTATATCACCTGCAGGAACGTCTCTGTCTGGTCCTATATATTTGAATAACTCAGTCATAAAGGCTTGGCAGAAATGCATGATTTCATTATCTGATTTTCCCTTAGGATCGAAATCAGAACCACCTTTACCACCACCCATAGGCAATGTAGTCAAACTGTTTTTGAAAGTTTGCTCAAAACCTAAGAATTTTAATGTATCCAATGTTACAGTTGGGTGAAAACGTAAACCACCTTTGTAAGGTCCTATAGCGTTATTGAATTGAACTCTATATCCACGGTTGATTTGGATATTTCCTTTATCGTCCATCCATTCTACTTTGAATTGATAGATACGATCTGGCTCGATCATTCTCTCAATAATTCTATGTTGATCGTATTGAGGGTGCTCATTTACGTAATCTTTAATAGTTTCAACAACCTCAGTTACAGCC
>CAVAII010000209.1:0-2031 GCA_963588535.1 Erysipelotrichaceae bacterium
TAATACATTTTACTTACTGGTTTTAATTGTTAATAAATATTGTTAAACTACTCGGGTTAAGTTTCTTTTCCTAACCTCTTTCGTATTGCAAAGATACAACATTTTCTCGACATGGCAATACTTTTTCACAACTTTTTTTTCACTTTTTTGCATTATTTTTCACCTCCATTACAACGTTTTTTTAACTCTCAATTCTTGTTATTTTCTCTTTTTCTCTACCATAGTAAAAACGGACAAGACATTTCCTCCTATATAGGGGTTTGTCCTGTCCGATTGCTAAACGTTGATTTTTAGTCTGTTAGTATAAGATAAGAAGTTGACATTATAGGACAAAATCTACAAGATCCTCTCCGTTTTTCAATCTACTCGTCTCAATCTTATCACTGACTAATACCTCGATATCTAAATCCGTAGAGACTTTTTCTGCCTTTTCCTTCCAATCCTCTAAGTATCCTTTATCGGGGAATGCAACCGCAGAATCAACTCCTAACTCCTTTAAACTAAGTAACATATTAGTCGAAAGATTACCTTCTCCACCTAAGCCTATCATCGCTATATGAGGATATTTTTTCTTATACAACAAGTGAATTATCGAGGCAGTCTTTTCTGCTTCAAATAACCAAACCACCGTCTGCTTAACTCCATAACACTGAATCGTTTTCAAAAGATTTTCATATCCGAATACAGTATTCACAAACCTGAACTTAAAGTCCTTATTTACCTCCTTCATCTCCTTTATATACTTCGTATGCAACCAACTGGCATCGGTACGAAGTACATTGCTTTGATTATTCTGAGTATTAGAAGGTTGGTTATTAGAATTAGTCGGTTTATTCGTTTTATTATAATGTATGCGATGACCTTGTGTATCGTAGTCCATTATCTTAGCCGAACGAACTTTATGAGTCTTATCTGTCAGATAATAAAGCGTTTGAGAGTAGTAATTAGTACGAATACCCATATCTAACGACATCTGTATAATATCCTCTCTATCAATCTTTTTACTCAACAAATACTTACCCAAAGAACACAATTCTTTACTATCCGAGACCGAAGTATGAAGGTAATCGTTAGGAATGTAATCACACTTATAAAACTTCTCCATTAATACTTCTAAATCAATTTTATAAGGATTATTATTTAACTCTTTATTATATCCTTTGTTATAATACGGATATTGAGAGTTAGAGTAAAACCCTTTATTATACCCAAATGACTCATTACCAAATCTATTCGGGTTGTTATAGAAGTTATTAGAATATTTACTGAAGTTATTCCAACGATTACTGTATTTATTCTGTTGATTATAGTAATTATTCTGTTGATTATAGTAATTATTTGGATAATTATTCTGTCTATTAGAATAGTTACCTTGTTCATTACCAAAGAAATACTGCCGTCTCTCAGGGTGCTGATTAAAGTACTCTCTTGGTGGCAAATGATAGTTACAATGCCCCTCACTCTCTAAACCAACGTGAGAACACTTACCACAAATTTGCTTGTCAATCAACTGATTAGTTTCGTAGTCCTTATATGGTGTAAAATCCTTACGACCACATTTAGGGCAAATTCCTCGATCGTTCTTGTCGTCCGAAAGACCAAATCTAAAATTGCTGTTATGAACCATATTTGTATATATTTATTAATTCTTTAATTATATAACTATTAAAATTTTTTTTTAACTCTTTCTACCTTTAACTCTGAAAGCAAGAAAACGGACAAGACATCCGCTATATAGGGGGAAATGTCCTGTCCGAAAAAAATCGACTACTTAGAATCTCCTTTCTTGCTGTTATTTAGCGAGTTAGAGTTATCAAGAGCCTTCTTCCAACGCTTGTAGTTTTTGGACAAAGATTCGATTTTGTTTTTCCTCTCTTTTTCGTCCATACGTTCCGTAACAATTGCAAGGTCTTTGGCAATAGTCTCCCAAGAATTGTTGTTAGCAAGTTTTTGGTTGCATTGTGCTACAATGAAACTTTTGTAAGCATCTGTGTACCTTTCCTTTGACTTGCTTTCGGAAGTTTCCTCTTC